>NZ_QFRV01000167.1:0-3608 GCF_004136805.1 Enterobacter cloacae complex sp. GF14B | reverse complement strand
AAGGCCTGGTCCTGCACGAGGCGTGGCTGGCGCAGATGGAGCGCTTTTTCTCCGGGCGTGGCCGCGTGATGGCCCCCAGCAACCGCAAGCAGGCTGAAATTCCCGCCAGCGCGGAACTGATTGATAACCCGGTCGGCACCGCCTGCGGGTTTGCCGTTCAGTTGAACCGCTGCCTGATGTTCTTCACTCCGGGCGTGCCGTCGGAATTTAAAGTGATGGTCGAGCAGCAGATCCTGCCGCGCCTGCGCGCGCGCTTTACGCTGCCTGAACCGCCGCTGTGCCTGCGTCTGACCACCTTTGGTCGCTCGGAAAGCGATCTTGCTCAGAGCCTCGATCACCTGCAACTGCCTCCCGGCGTGTCGATGGGCTATCGCTCCTCCATGCCGATTATTGAACTGAAGCTGACCGGACCGGCGTCAGAGAAAGCCGCTATGCTGGCACTGTGGCCGGAAGTGCGGCGCGTCGCCGGGGAAAGCCTGATTTTCGAAGGCACGGAAGGGCTACCGGCGCAGATCGCAGCGCATTTGCAGTCCCGCCAGCTGAGCGTGACGTTAAGCGAGCAGTTTACCGGTGGGCTTCTGGCGCTTCAGCTTACCCGGGCGGGTGCGCCGCTGCTGGCCAGTGAAGTGGTGCCGTTCCAGCAGGAGACGCTGGCGCAGACGGCGCGCTGGGCATCCGAGCGCAGAGTGAAGCATTTCGCCGGACTGGCGCTGTTTGTGGGCGGGCTGGATGAGGAGCACCTCAACTTTGCCCTGGCAACGCCGGAAGGAACGCACGCCCTGCGCGTCAGGATGAGCATTACCCGCCACAGCCTGGCCGTACGTCAGGAGGTGTGCGCGATGATGGCGCTGAACATGCTGCGCCGCTGGCTGAACGGGAAAGAGGTCGCCAGTGAGCACGGCTGGATCAACGTCGTGGAATCGCTGTTCGTAGAGTGAGAGTGTGCCGGGGCAGTGTCCCCGGCAACGGTTACGCCAGCGCTTTTGCCAGCAAGGTAATGGGATGTTCACAGCGTTTGCTGGTGGACATCTCGATCTGCCACTTGCAGGTTTCACAGTCCGTCACCACGATATCTGCGCCGCTCTCTTCAATCTGCCGGAACAGCGGCGCGCCAATGGCCTGTGAC
The DNA here is from genome assembly GCF_004136805.1 of Enterobacter cloacae complex sp. GF14B. Lineage (NCBI taxonomy): Bacteria > Pseudomonadati > Pseudomonadota > Gammaproteobacteria > Enterobacterales > Enterobacteriaceae > Enterobacter > Enterobacter cloacae complex sp. GF14B. The sequence continues at coordinate 2,482 of NZ_QFRV01000167.1, read as the reverse complement.
GTTGGGTAGTTTTCACGCTTGAATCCGTAGGTGCCAGCGATGCCGCAGCAGCGTGAGTCCAGCACCGTCAGCTCCAGCCCCGGGATCAGCCGCAGCAGCTCAAGCGTATAGATCGACCAGCCCATCTTCTCCATATGACATGGCGTGTGATACACCACCTTCAGCGGCAATTTGCCCAGCGGTAACGTCTGCCCGCTGTCCAGCTTGCGCCAGAGAAAACGGGTCGCCAGCTCAATGTGCTCGCGCAGGCCGGTGTTATCCACATCCAGCAGATGCGGATATTCATCGCGCAGCGTGAAGGTACAGGTTGATGACGTCGCCAGTACCGGTATCCCTTTGTCGACGATCGCCTCACGTAAAGAGGTGACGTTGCTGCTCGCCTGCTTGCGCGCTTTGTCGATGAAACCGTTGGCAATCAGCGGAACGCCGCAGCACTTTTCTTTGCTCAGCAGCTGAACGCCCGTCCCCATGGCGTTCAGCACTTTCAGCAGGTCTTTTCCCAGCTGCGGATGGTTGTAGTTCACGTAGCAGCCGTGGAAGAAGGCGACCTGCTCAGCGAACTGCGCCTGTTCTGCCGCCACGGATTTATACCAGCGGCGGAAGGTGCCGTGAGAATATTTCGGCAGACTGCGGTGATGGTCGATTTTGAGCGTCGCATCCAGCAGCCTGCGCACCGGCTTCAGGGCGGTGGCGGCATTGACGACCGGTGCGAAAGGCGTCGAGAGGCTGCCCATTAGATCGGTGTGGCTCAGTATCGCGTCACGCAGCGTCGGTTTTTTCGTACTGTAGCGGGCGCGGGCGCGCTGGATGATATCGCCTATTTTCACGTCCGACGGGCAGGCAACTTCGCAGCGTTTGCAGTTGATGCAGTATTTCAGCGCCTCGTCGTAGAGCGCGCCATCCTTCAGGCGCAGACGCTCCCCGTCGGGACCGGCCTGTTTCGGGCCGGGATAGCGCGGATCGACGCCGCTGACCGGGCAAACCGTGGTGCAGACCGTGCATTTGATACAGCTTTCAAATCGGGTGTCGTTCATTGTGCTCTCTCCCTGCGCTGGATAATCTGCTCCGCGACATGCAGCGCGGTGACGGCGCAGACGCCGCCACCGCAGCCCTGCGCCACGGGATCGTACCCGCCCAGAACCGAGCCGATGGCGTAAAGATTTTCAACCGGTTCCCCGCCCAGCCGCGGGCGCAGTTGGCTGTCGACGATCACGCCGAACTGCTGCCAGGGCTGCGGGGTGAAGAAATCGCTTTGATACCAGTCCGCGCGGGAAGCGCTTTGCCGGACATCCAGCCCGAGTATTGCCTCACGCACGCCATCCCGGCTGCTCAGCAGACCGTTACTGAAGAAACTGCCGCTTGCCAGCACCGTAAAGCGTGCGCGAAGCGGGATGTCGCCGTGGTTGCGGGTCCAGATTTCGCTTACCGCGCCCTCAGCCAGGGTGATTTTTTTCACCTCGTCGCCTGCCATCCAGACGCCACCCTGGGCAACAAACTGACGCTGAAGCTGGGTGTGCAGACGAATGCCGGGCACGGAAGGGGGGAGCGTCGGCAGTAAACCGAGCGTACAGGGCAGGCGCGCCGAGAGCCAGCGCCAGAGCCGGTTGTCCGTTAAGCCAAAACAGGCGGGCATAAACAGGGCGTCGCAGGTCTCGCCGAGCGGTTGAAGCGCCGCGTACAGCTGCGGCCAGTAACTTTCATTATCCAGCAGGCGGGCAATGTTCACCGCACGAAACTCGCTGGGGTTTTCGCGCAGCACGTCGAGTTCGGGGAGAACAATCTCCGCCGTATCCACCTGAACACCCTGCTGTCTGAGAGACGCGGCGGCCAGATGTGGCTGGAAATCGAGGAAGCCGCTGATCCCCACCACCCGCACGCGCTCGGCAGCGATGGGAGCGACAGGCACCTCTTCCGGGCTAAGCCAGGCGGCGCGCAGGGTGCCGAGTGGCGTGACGCGCTGATGGTTTTGCTCGGCGTCACCCTGCATGCGTGCACCGCAGGTGGTGAGCAGGTGTTCGGTTTCGCAGGCAAAGCGGGCCATATTCTCTGCGCCCGTCAGGCGGTAGGGATGTTCAGGCGGCAGATCGGCGAACGATAGCGCGCCCAGTAAATCCAGCGAGCCGGAGGAGAAGTGCAGAGCACTCTGACCGCGAGTGACAATGGCGCAGCGCAGACCCCGCTGCGTCAGTTTGAGGCCGCACAGCAGGCCCGCCAGCCCCCCACCCACAATCACGGTATCAAATTTCATGGTTGTGCTCCTTCTCCAGACCGCAAAGCCCCTGATAGACCCAGCGGGTAAATTCGCTTTCGCGCAGGGCATCGCCCCAGGCGACGGGCTGAATGCCTTTCCAGCGCTCGTTTAAAAAATCGCTGAGTTGGGCAAGCGACTGGGTTGACGTGGTGGCGTGAAAACGTTGCAGCAGCCCGGCGGCACGGCAGGCGCACAGCTCGCCCTGACAGGTGCCCATCCCGACGCGCGTGC
>NZ_QFRV01000166.1:0-3646 GCF_004136805.1 Enterobacter cloacae complex sp. GF14B | reverse complement strand
CGAGCGTGATACCCGCGGCGATACCGGCTGGGTCCCGCCGGAGATGATCGAGCGCATCGAAGTGATCCGTGGCCCGGCTGCTGCCCGCTACGGTAATGGTGCGGCGGGCGGCGTGGTGAACATCATCACCAAAAAATTTGACGACCAGTGGCACGGCTCCTGGAACACCTACCTGAACGCGCCAGAGCATAAAGACGAAGGTTCCACCAAACGCACCAACTTCAGCCTGAGCGGCCCGCTGGGCGGGGATTTCAGCTTTCGCATGTACGGTAACCTGGATAAAACCCAGGCCGACGCGTGGGATATCAACCAGGGTCACCAGTCTGACCGCACGGGCGCTTACGCCAACACCCTGCCCGCAGGCCGTGAAGGTGTGGAAAATAAAGACATCAACGGCGTGGTGCGCTGGGACTTCGCGCCGATGCAGTCGCTGGAGTTTGAAGCGGGCTACAGCCGCCAGAACAACCTGTATGCGGGCGACACGCAGAACACCAACAACGACAACGCGCTGGTGAAGAAGAACTACGGTAAAGAGACTAACCGTATCTATCGTCAGAACTTCGCCGTGACCTGGAACGGCGGCTGGGATAACGGCATCACCACCAGCAACTGGGCGCAGTACGAGCACACCCGCAACTCTCGTCTGGGTGAAGGGCTGGCAGGCGGTCTGGAAGGCCTGTTCAACAGCAATAAATTCACCGATACCGATCTGGCCGACGTGATGCTGCACAGCGAAATCAACCTGCCGATTGATTTCATTGTGAACCAGAACCTGACGCTCGGCACCGAGTGGAACCAGCAGCGCATGAAGGACTCAACCTCCTTTACACAAACCCAGCAGGGGGGCCCCATCCCGGGCATGAGCGAAGATCGTAGCCCGTACACGTCAGCGGAGATCTTCTCCCTGTTTGCCGAAAACAACATGGAGCTGACCGACAGCACCATGCTGACCCCTGCCCTGCGCTTCGACCACCATACTATTGTGGGTAATAACTGGAGCCCGTCCCTGAACCTGTCGCAAGGTCTGGGGGATGACTTCACCCTGAAGATGGGCATCGCGCGCGCCTATAAAGCGCCTAGCCTCTATCAGACCAACCCGAACTACCTGCTGTACAGTAAAGGCCAGGGCTGCTACGCCAGTTCCGACGGCGTGGGCTGCTACATGATGGGTAACGACGATCTGAAAGCGGAAACTAGTATCAACAAAGAGATTGGCCTGGAGTGGAAACGCGACGGCTGGCTGGCTGGCGTGACCTGGTTCCGCAACGACTACCGCAACAAGATTGAAGCGGGCTACGCGCCGATTGGCCAGACGTCCACCGGCAAAGTCACCACCGATATCTACCAGTGGGAAAACGTACCGAAGGCGGTGGTGGAAGGTCTGGAAGGCTCCCTGAACGTGCCGGTCAGCGACACCATCAACTGGACCAACAACATCACCTACATGCTGCAAAGTAAGAACAAGGAGACCGGCGATCGTCTGTCGATCATCCCGGAGTATACGCTGAACTCAACCCTGAGCTGGCAGGTACGTCAGGATGTCTCATTGCAGTCGACCTTCACCTGGTACGGCAAGCAGCAGCCGAAGAAGTACAACTACAAAGGTCAGCCGGTGACCGGGTCTGAGAAAGACGAAGTCAGCCCCTACAGCATCGTTGGCCTGAGCGCGACCTGGGACGTGACCAAAAACGTCAGCCTGACCGGCGGCGTGGACAACGTCTTCGACAAGCGCCAGTGGCGCGCGGGTAACGCCCAGACCACGGGTAATACCACGACGGGTGCGTATATGTACGGCGCGGGTGCGTATACGTATAATGAACCGGGTCGCACCTGGTACATGAGCGTAAATACGAGGTTCTGATACAGGCAGTGACTTCCCCCTCTCCCTGTGGGAGAGGGCCGGGGTGAGGGCGAGGTAAAAGCAAAACGGCAACCCCGTTGCCGTTTTTAGTGTTTGCTCCCTCTCCCTTTGGGAGAGGGCTGGGGTGAGGGCATCAGGCCGCACAATACAGAAGGAAAAGCCATGCACACCACCCACAGCACATTTTCTCTCGCTGGCCACACCCTCCACCGCATCACCTTCGACCCCACCACCTTTACGGACGCCGATCTCCTCTGGCTCCCCCACCACGCCCAGTTGGCTAACGCCGGACGCAAACGCAAGGCCGACCACCTCGCAGGCCGCATCGCCGCCGCGCACGCCTTACCTGACTACACCATGCCCGCCATCGGCCCCAGCGGGGAACCGCTCTGGCCGCAAGGAATTTCCGGCAGCATCACCCACAGCGGCACGCAGGCGATAGCCGTCGTCACGCAATACCCGGTGCTTATCGGCATCGATTGTGAAACGATCCTCTCCGAAAACGAAGCCAGGGAAATCAAAGACGGCATCATTGATACACAGGAAGAACCTGTGCTTTCCCGCCTGGGATACCCGTTCGCCCTCGCCCTGACGCTGGTCTTCAGCGCCAAAGAGAGCCTGTTTAAGGCCCTCTTTCCGCAGGTACAGGCCTGGATGGGTTTTGACTGCGCCCGCGTTACCAAGCTCGACGATAAGACGCTTACGCTGGCATTGACCTGTCAACTAGCAGACTTTCAAGAAGGCACCGCCTTCCGCCTGCACTGGCAGCAGCACGGCGAACAGGTCATCACCCTGCTGTCACACGCTCCTGGCGACGAGCCTTCACGCTGGTCACCACAAACGTCACGATAAACACCATCGCGAACAGGACCACAATGGTCGGCGCAGGCGCGCTGTCGAGATAAAACGAGGCATAAACGCCGCTTACCGACACCAGCGCTGAAACGGCGACCGCCACCAGCAGCGCCATGTGAAAGCGTCGGGTAATCAACACCGCCACGGCGCCGGGCGCAATTAGCAGGGAAATCGACAGAATGATCCCCACCGCTTTCAGCGTCGCGACGATGGTCAGCGAAACCATGCACAGTAAGCCGTAGTGCAGCCAGCGGGTGCGCAGGCCACTCGCCTGCGCCTGCTGATAGTCAAAGCAGAACAGCAGAAAATCGCGCCACTTCAGGCCAATCACCAGCGCAATCATCCCCGCGACGAGACCGCTTTGCAGAATGTCCATCCCGTTAATACCCAGCATATCGCCGAACAGAATGTGGTCGAGATGCACCTCAGGTTTGACGGCGATATAGAGGATCAGCCCGGCGCCGAACATGCCGGAAAAGACGATCCCCATGACCGTATCCTGTTTGATGCGGCTGTTATCCTTCAGGTATCCGGTGGCGACCGCGCAGAACAGACCGGCCACGAACGCGCCCAGCGCCAGCGGCAGGCCCATCATCCAGGCCAGCACGACGCCGGGAAACACCGCGTGGCTCATGGCGTCGCCCATCAACGCCCAGCCTTTCAGCACCAGAAAAACCGACAGCAGCGCGCAGGGCACGGCCACCAGGAGTGAAATCAGCAGCGCGTTGTTCATAAACGCAAACTGGAAGGGTTCGAGGAGCAGCGTCATCATGGGTGTGCCTCCCGCGCCCGACGACGGCTGGCAAGCAGTCCGTGCTTCGGCGCAAAGACGAACGCCAGCAGAAACAGCAGCGTCTGGGCGACCACGATAATGCCGCCGGTGGCGCCGTCCAGGTAATAGCTGGCCCACGCGCCGAGGAAGCTGGTGAT
>NZ_QFRV01000165.1:0-3699 GCF_004136805.1 Enterobacter cloacae complex sp. GF14B | reverse complement strand
TTTCGACACGGCGGTTCAGCGCACGCCCTTCCGCCGTGTCGTTGGTGGCGACAGGACGGCTTTCACCATAGCCCTGCACCGCAAAACAACTCTCCGGCACGTCGCCGGTATCCCGCATCCAGTCGCGCACCGACTCCGCGCGCTTAAGCGACAGCACCTGGTTGGACTGGTCATCCCCGGTGCTGTCGGTATGGCCCGCCACCACAATCAGCCAGCCGGGCTTCGCCCTGATCCCCACCAGTGAGTTCACCAGCAGCTTTGTTGAGGCGGGTTTAAGCGCCCACTTTCCGGTATCGAACAGTGACATGCTGTCGAGGCGGATGATTTTCGGTACCGGTTCCATGGCGGGAGCTGGTGGCGGCACATACGTGTCAATCGCCTTCTGTAACGCCAGCCACAGACGCTGACCGGGGTAATAGCCCAGCGCATACCTGAGCGGTTCCCCCTGCCGCTGCCAGCGCTCCAGCAGAAGGGCGTCCTGTTTCAGTGCGGCAAGTGACTGCGCCTTCGGCTCATAATGGTTCATGGGGATGGCATACCAGCGCTGTAGATTCATTCCCACCTGGCGGATCAGCGCCGCGTTATTCATGGCAGAAAAACCAAGGGCAGCAAGAACGCAGGCCAGGACCCACACAATGAGACGGCGGGTGCGCTTCCCGCCCTGAACAGGTGCGCAGTAAGGCGTGAGCAACGGTAGTACCGCATCAGGAAAACGACCGGATGCCTCCGCCATTTCGTCTGTCTGCGGCAGAAGCAGGTGTGTCAGGCGACAAAGCCAGAGTGCCCATAAAGACGTATTGCTGGCTGAAGCGCCGCCGCTTTTCAGAGCCACCGCAAACGGGTGGACCGGCGGAAATAACCGATCTTCTTTCGCCAGTTCATCCATAAGAAGGGTGCGCATAAAAGCAAAGCCTTCCCGCAGTACAGGCATCAGCGCCAGACGATTTGCCTGTTGCCAGTCGTCCATAGCCTGTGGCGTCTCATCAACAGGGTAAACAACCGGTTTGTCGCCATGGACAATAACCCACGGGGTTTCAGGGCCGGAAAACTCAGCGCTCAGGATCACCGGCGGAGTGAATCCGGCGATCAGGCTCAGCTGTTTCATCTGCTGGCGCAACGCTTTCAGGGTCGCGCGCAACACCGCTTCATCCTGGTACCCGTCGGGATGGGAGGCATACATAACGGCGATCTGTCCGGCCTGGCGCGGCTGCCGCTCCTGAATATCGCGCACGAAATCACTGAGCCTGCTGACGTCATTCACCCGCAGCCACCAGCCATGCGCTGTTTTACGCAGAGTATGCTCCCCGAACAGGGCATCCAGCCTGTCTCCGCAAACAAGAACAACCGGACCCGCATCAGCAAGTACGGGCAGATCAAAACTAGTCCCGCCATTGCCCTGAGCCTGGCTGAAACGGCTTTTTCGCCGGATCTGCCAGACGGCCAGCGCAACAATGCACAGCGTCATCACGCCTTTAAACAGCGTGCCTGCCGGAATGAAGCCCCACAGAAGCCATAAAAGCGCCGCGGCACCCGCCAGTACGTGGAATATCAGAGAAACCATGACCGATTTACGCATTAATGGGGCAACTCCGGTAACTGCGCGGACAGCAGAGCCTGGAGCCAGAGATGACCGCCCCACCATACGGCACCGGTGATTACCGCCGCCGCCGCGATCCAGAACCAGACAGAGCGCAGCAGGCTGTAACGGTGTTTTCCGGTCCTGCGAACCACCAGAGAAAGGCCGGCATCAAGAGGCGGAACCCGCTCAGCAAGCGCTTTCATTGCCTCTTCACGCTGGGTCTGGCTGACAGAGCCCATGCTGTACAACCCCTGGAATCCCAGCGCGAGCACCCGGTGATAGCAGGTCAGAACGGCCATGTTTGGCGCTGGCTGGCGCAATACTTCCGCAATACGATCCCACAGGGCTTCACCTGCATGCAGCGACCCAAAATAGCGCGCCTGTAGCGGCGCTTTTCGCCAGGCTACCTGGCCCGCATCAGCATCTGCCCCGTCAGGCAGTTTTCTGCTCATGACCACTTCGTCAAGCAGCGCACATTGCGCATAAGAGATATGATCGACACTGGCTTCATCATATCCTGCTCGATCCAGCGCCTCGCGCACGCTTTCCACATGTTTGCAGCAGGTGTCGTACAGCACATTCCCGTCAGGCGTTGTTGCCCCCTGCTTAAGCAGGGTGACGGTGAGCCAGGTCTCCGCCATCAGAGCATCGATATCGGTTTCTTTTCTCATGATCGCAGTACCGCAAACAGTTCAAGTTCAAGCTGTCCCAGCAAAGCAGGCACATAGAACATACAGATCCCCTGCTCCAGCATGTCCCGTGCCGCAGCACTTTCCATGTCCAGCGCGAAGTACTGGTTCTCCATTCGCACCGGTAACGCAGCAGGCACGCGATTCACGGCAATGAGTGGGATCCCCTGCAGCGCAACGGTGGAAATCGCATTCACATCATCCGGGGAACCCGCCTTGCATAATGCCGGGAATTTCTCCGCCACTTGCCAGGCCGGAACGTCAGACCGGACAGAGAGCCAGAGATCGGCTTCTTCACGCAGCCGAATGTCGTGCAGCGAGGCTTTCCAGGTCTGGGCGTCAGGTCGGGACATCTCCAGCGCTATCACACGGGACGGCAGGCTGGCTTCCAGTAAACCGGCGATCAGTTCAAACAGCGGTGGAAACGTCATTTCAGGCCGGGCGTGGTCATAGCCAGGGATTGCGTCCAGATCGCTGTCCAGAGAAAACGTCAGCATACTGCCCGCAAGCCGCGCAAGCTCTGCCCACACCTGTTCCGGATGGCGAGCCGGAAAACGTTCAAACTCGACCAGTACCCTGGCATGAGAGTTAAGCGCATTGAGAAGCCAAAAAAGAGAAACATCCGCCACAGCAAAATCCGCCAGTCGCTCATTACTTTCCCGACGCATAGCCATCAACCGTTGGCGGCGGGAGCGAAGCTGGCGGTTCAGTAACACCAGCCTTTCCCGCATCGCCGGGCTGGCAGAAAACAGGGCCATAGGCGGAATGAATGCCGGATCATGACGCCAGCTCCCCTGTCCGTCCCGGATCAGCCGTGCAACCGGACAGCACTGCCACGACGCGTTATCCTCATGCTCAAAACGGATCGCCAGATTAAAGCGGGCAACAGCGACGGACTCCTCTTCGCTGCCAAACGCATCCTGAACATTGACCCACTCCTCACGATAGCGGAGCGGCCGATCAGCCACTGCCGCTTCCTGGAGCACGTTATTTAACCCGGACTGCATCAACGGCAGGGCAATCACCACCGTAACCGCGTCTGAATGAGGTGATAAATCCAGTTCACGCGGTTCCGGCGGCAGGTCGCTGACTACCGTATCCACCAGCGTGCCATCGGGCAGCCAGAGCCGCAGCTGTGAAATCTGTATCAGACCTGTTTCCAGCAGTCTTTCATCAATTTCAACTCGCTCAACGCCCCATGCAAACGGCGAGGCAAGTGCCGCAACGCCTGTGCTGCGAAAAGTTTCCCAGTCGGACTGTTGCTGGAATTGTTGAGGGGACAGCAACGCCCCCTCGTTCCACAGCGGACGATAAATTTTCATCCCTGCTACCGCCTTACGCTTTCGCTTTCGGCATCTGGCTCACCAGAGACAGGTTCACATCCATGCCTTCCACCTGGAAGTGCGGCACCGCAAACAGCTTCACGCGGAA
>NZ_QFRV01000164.1:0-3713 GCF_004136805.1 Enterobacter cloacae complex sp. GF14B | reverse complement strand
CGGCGCGGTCGTAGTACGGCTGGAGCCGCCTGCCGGTCAGCAGCTCGGTATTGGGGATCAGAAAGTTCAGCTCCAGACGCCCCTTGTCCTCGTGCTCCACCCACAGAATGCTGTACTGATCTTTATCAAGTCCGGGCATCAGAACCCGCTCGAAGCTGGCCATCAGTTTTTCCCGCTGGCCGGGAGGCAGATCGGCCTCCGCAAACGACAGGACGCCGGAGGTGTATTTCTTTACGTAAGGCGACGCGTCAATCAGCTCCCGGACTTCTTCCGGCTTCCCCTGCAGGACGCTGGCGCCTTCACGCTGCCGGTCTTTACCCAGCAGATAGTCCACCGGCCCGGCGCCACCGCCGCGACCGCGTGGATGAAATTTAACGATCATCGTCCGTTCCTTTCTCAAGAACGGCGTGCCGCAGCCGCTCAAGCCCGGCATCGATGGACATCAGCGCCGCCACAATCTGTACCCTGTCATGGCCGGTGCCGCCGCCGGCGTTAACACGGCGGGCTATCTGGTTCAGGTTATTGCCCATGCCGGCAAGCTGGCGCAGCAGCGCCGGCGAGATTGAGGGGAGCTTTCCGGAACGTGCCGGCTTTTCGTCCAGGCAGGTCTGCCGCATCCACGCCGCCAGCTGCCTGCCGTCACAGCGCTCAAGCAGCCGCCGGTGCTCGTCCTCCGTCACCCACATGGTGAGCATCTTGTTCCGTTTCTCTGACAAACCGGCCTCCTGATAACGCCGGGACGGGCGGGAAAGCCTTTCCCGGTCGGCGCGGGGTTGGACAAGCCGCTGGCGCGTCAGGCTTTTGGCGGGTTTCGGGGCGCAGCCCTGAACCAGTCACGTAGCGCTAGCGGAGTGTATACTGGCTTAATATGTTACGGCGGAGTAACACTTTATGAAAGTGCTTCATGTAGCAGGAGAAAAAGGTGGCACCAGCGCGTCAGCAGAATATGTGATACAGGATATATTCCGCTTCCTCGCTCACTGACTCGCTACGCTCGGTCGTTCGGCTGCGGCGAGCGGAAATGGCTTACGAACGGGGCGGAAATTTCCTGGAAGATGCCAGGAAGAAACTTAACAGGGAAGCGAGAAGGCCACGGCGGAGCCGTTTTTCCATAGGCTCCGCCCCCCTGACAAGCATCACAGAATCTGACGCTCAAATCAGTGGTGGCGAAACCCGACAGGACTATAAAGATCCCAGGCGTTTCCCCCTGGTAGCTCCCTCGTGCGCTCTCCTGTTCCTGCCTTTCGGTTTACCGGTGTCATTCCGCTGTTATGGCCGCGTTTATCTCATTCCACGCCTGACACTCGGTTCCGGGAAGGCAGTTCGCTCCAAGCTGGACTGTATGCACGAACCCCCCGTTCAGTCCGACTGCTGCACCTCCTCCGGTAACTTTCAACTTGATTCCAACCCGGAAAGGCACGACAAAGCGCCACTGGCAGCAGCCATTGGTAACTGGGAATTAGTGGATTTAGATATCGAGAGTCTTGAAGTGGTGGCCTGACTACGGCTACACTGTAAGGACAGTATTTGGTATCTGCGCTCCACTTAAGCCAGTTACCTGGTTAAGCAGTTCCCCAACTGACTTAACCTTCGAAAAAACCGCCTCCCCAGGCGGTTTTTTTGTTTACAGAGCAAAAGACTACGCATTGCTCAAAGAAATCTCAAGAAGTTCTTCATCTTAGTGGAAAATCAACCACCACCTTTAGCCTTTACTTTTTACGGATAATTCCTAAAAATGTTTTTTTACATTAAGAAACAGGAAGTCACATGAGCTCAAAAAAAACACTGTTAAGCATAGCCCTACTAACCGCCTCGATTACCGCTTTATCAGGCTGTCAATCCAATGCCGATCAATATGCTGCTGACGTTTATGACGCAGGGCAACTGAATGCAAAACAGGAGACGAAAACTGTAAACATAATTTCTGTTTTGCCTGCGAAGGTTGCTGTTGATAACACTGCAAACAAACAAGCTGCACAAACCTTTGGGGCAATCCTTGGCGCTGTGGTTGGCGGTGTGGCTGGTCATAATGTCGGAAGTGGTAGCGGACTTGGCACAACAGCCGGAGCCGTTGGCGGTGGTGCCGTCGGTGCCGCAGCAGGAACATTAGTCAAAGATAAATCTATCGTTGAAGGTGTTTCTTTAACTTATAAAGAAGGGACAAAGGTATTTACATCAACTCAAGTAGGAAAACCATGTCAGTTTACTACTGGTTTAGCTGTTGTCATTTCCACAAAAAATAATGAAACAAGAATCCAACCAAACACAACATGCCCGGTAAAAAAATAAGATTCAAACGATGAAAAGAATCATTATACCCCTCATCCTTTCTTTTAGTGGAAGCAGCTTTGCAAACTCACTTCAAGAACAATTATCCGCAGTAGCTCAAGCTGAACAGCAGGGGAAGGCTGAAGAGCAAAGACTCATGGATATCCAGAGAGAAAAAATTGAGGAAAACAAACGGCTTGAGCAAAAAAGGAGAGAAAGAGCAAGAGCAGAAGCGAACAGGAGAGCAGCCATAGCTTCTGCAGAGAGAAAAGCTCACCGTGAAAGAATCGAAGCTGAGCTCAAAGCCGATAAAAATAGAGATCAGAAATATGAAGATGAACTAAGAAAGCTTGAAATCGAAAAACAAAAGTTAGCATTAGCCAGGGAAGAGGCAAGAGTTAAACGCGAAAATGAATTCATAGACCAAGAGTTAAAAAACAAGGCAGCCCAAACAGATGTAATTCAATCTCACGCCGACTCAAACAGAAATATTTCAGAAGGCGGGAAAGATTTAATGAAAAGCGAAGGGAAAGCCAGAGAAAAAGAAGCTGGAGGATGGTTTAACTAGCTTCATTTTTATAATTAAAGTTGATTTCAAGTTTAATTAACAACGGATGTAATTTACCATAACATCCGTTGGCCGTACCGCCCCGGACAGCTTCGCCGCGAACGGGGCGGCAGTCAGCCAAAAACAACAACAACCCACCCGGTAAACCACCCCGATCGCGACAGATAAATTTTACCCGACTGCATAGCCATGCAGCCAGATGCATGGCGTGTAAAGTCACACTAAAATCAGCGCGAACGCCTTAAAAACAGGTAAATGCTTCTCCAGCCAGTCCCACAGCCCGGCCGCCAGATACAGGCAGTTAAGTACAGCTTCAATGACGTTAAGCAATTTCATAATTCCCCCACAGGTATAGGCCGTGATCTTTTTGATCACGAACCTATTTAGCGGGAGAAGTAAAAGCCCCTCTTCGTGCGGGTTGTCAGCTGCCTGGATGGTTTAAAGTGTCGGCCCGCGGTAGGTTTTCTGCGGCTGGCGCTCCAGCTCCAGTGTTTTCTGATACTCACTCTCCCTCTGCCGGAACTCGGTGGCATTCAGTTCCCGGACAAGCGGCGCAGCTGCTCGCTTAAACTCAGCACCTGCGTGCTCAAGTCCGACACGCGCTCGTTCAGCACCGCGTTCTCCCGTTGCATAAGCCCACACATGCTCCGCCATTCCGCGAAGGCGCTCTCCCATTCGTCCAGCCTTTGCGAGTAGTCCTGCTGTAGCTGCTCTAATGCGCTCAGCAACTGCTTTTCCAGCTCTGTCATCTTCCGCTACTCCTGTTTCAGGCGGATCCATGTCGTCCCGTCGTAAGGGATGGCTTCGGTTTGCATCCCCGGCGGCAGGATAAGAAACCTCCGGCCGTCGCTGCTCTCCTGATAGCGCACTCCCCACG
>NZ_QFRV01000015.1:0-69448 GCF_004136805.1 Enterobacter cloacae complex sp. GF14B | reverse complement strand
ATCTGGGTCGAGGCTGACAAACTGCCGCCCGACGATCCGCAGGGAGCGGATCTGTGCAGCGACAGCGCGAATGGTCGCGATCCGCTCGTCATCGGCGCGATTCTGCCAGGCTGAAAGCGACGCCAGCACCTGCTGTTGCGTCTGTTGCGCGCGCAGCGTGGCGGAAGGGGTTGCGATGACAGCCCCCTGCCACCAGACGTTGTTCAGCTGCGGCTGGGTGACCAGCCGGGAGAGCGTATCAGCCGGTTCAGCAGACCACGTTTTGCCCGGCTGATGCACGGTAACGACACTTGCGCATAAGGCGGACAGGCTGAAGAGAGATAGCCCTACGCCAGGTAACCATTTTCTGAGTCTGTTCATGGGGCGGGCTTCAACATCGTCATGGCGACAGGGAATACGCCCGCGCCGAGCATCTGTTTGCTCTGGCGTACCTGGCCGGTAGCGGAATCAATCCAGAAGGTGTTATGCCAGCGACGATCGAGGCCGTCGGCCTGCACCGCCTCCTGCCAGACCTGACAACGTAGCGTGTTTCCGGCAAGGGTCAGGTTTTCCGTCCCGCTCAGGGAGAAGCGCGAGGTCAGGTGTGCGGAGCGATACCGCCCCTTTTCCTGCCAGCGCACATCACGCGACCACTGGCTGCCGTCGCGGAGCTGCGGCGTGTGGCGCAGCGGATCGTGCTCAAGATTGGTTACCTCAAGCAGGTTATAAGGAAGCTTGAGCGTGTGGATAAGGCGACCGTTATGCGTGACGATCATCGCATTATCCTGCGATAACCATTTACTGTTTCCCTGTTCGATGTATCCGAGAACCACCAGGATCCTCGGGCCATTATCCAGTCGCAGGTACATGGTTGAGTATGGGAGCGCCTGAATCTGCCCGTCCGTTACCGTCACATCCTGGCGCCCGTCCAGACTGGCGTTAAAGGTCTCAATAATGCTCTGCTGGCTCGGCGTACACCCCTGGATCAGCAGAGTCATGATGAGCAGAATAAACAGTCTCACCAGAAATCCTTGATTAAATAACATTGAAATCAATTAAATACCCGGCTTTGATATCGACGCCGGGTCAAGTCGTTGCGCTGTTCAGCGCAAGGTTATATCGCCTTGCGCACCAGCCTTAGCGGGTAACTGTCGTCGTGGAAGTACCATTGCTTGAGTCATCGCCACTGTCGCTTGCCGCGACAACGGCTAACGTCGCTACGCCGGCAATCGCAGCGGTGGTGACAACAGCGGTTGTCCCAATCGCCCCTGCCGCCAGTCCCCCCGTAGTGCCAGCGGTAGTTCCCACAGTTGCTCCGGTTGTTGTTCCGGTTGTTGCTGCGCTGGTGCTACCTGCTTCGGTGGTAGCGCCTATAGCAGGCAAGGCAGTCGCCAGCGTGAGTGCCGTCAGCACTGTACAAAGCGTCCTTTTCATTTTTGGTCCTCATTCAAATGAAGGAAAATATGAGCACCTGGAAACCAGGTCCCGGTTAACGGGCATAAAGCCCGGGGCTGAATTCCGGCCCGACAGGGACGGAAAATCATCCATGTAAAAGCCCTGGGCTCTGAACACCAGCGCATATAAACCGCCAGGATATATTTCGGTACCCTTAATTGCTTCAATTGGAGTTCAGATAGTTAACTCCCTCACGGGGTGCAAAAAGAAAGGAAAACGCAGAAGTGATGCAAAATGCACCCCAGCGGTAACTACCTTAAAAATTTTGGATAAGATAATTCTTATAATAATTTGACGCAATGATTTCCGGCAGAATAAATATGACCAATTGTTAACCAGAAAAAACTCAATATATTATTAATTAAACATTTAACCAACTGAAATTAAAAGCAAAACCACGTCAAGCACACAGACTACATCACCTATGACGCCTTCATTACCGGCTAGTGTTCTCGATTAATAATGATTGAGATCAATTAAACCAACCTCTCGAGAAAAATAAAAACACAAGCAGAGTAAACCCTGAAATCAGGATCGGGAATAATATTTCCTCAAAATATATTTATCATGAATAATTCATTTATATTCATAATTACTGCGTATATAAACCGCGTCTCATAAATACGCTATTTCACGGCAGCGAAAATGTTTTCCTCCCTCGCCAGTCTGTTCAGGAGCGCACGCAGATTAAAATCCACCGATGTGCTCTGCGGCCAGCCACTTTGCCAGGGCATCAATCTGAGGCTGATGCAGCCAGTTTACGATCTGGCGGGCTTTCTCCTGCCCGACACCCGGTAGCATCTGCCACTCCGCTTCGCTTCGCTGAATCAGCGCCTGCCAGGTGCGATCCCCTGCCGCCTTGAGCGTCGACCGGGCCAGCGGTATTCCCATCGCGGTGATCCAGCGGATAAAAGGACGCTCCCGCGCCAGGTTAAACTGATGCCACAGCGCAGCGCCATGCGATGCCGATATCCCCGGCGTCGCGGTGAGCTGCGCCTGCGTGAGCTGTAGCCAGGAGAAGAGGTGCTCAAACCGATGCGCCTGATAGAGGGTCCGCCATCCTGATTCGCCCATACCTTCGATATCTAACGCCTGCCTGGAACTTAGCCACGTCAGCCGGGCAAAAAATTGCTCCATGCACTCCGGGGAGGCATAGAAACAGGTTAAGCCGTTATAGCGCGATGAGGGCGGCTGTGGTTTACGGCGATCCACATTGCGCCACACCACGTTATCCAGCCGGGGAATACCTTGTCCCGCCAGGCTTACCAGCACCTGATCGCCGGGGGCAATATCCAGCCTCTGCCAGCGGTTAACTGACCCTAAGCTGACGCGCTGTACGCGTTTATCGTCGAGCATCAGCGGCTCAAGCTGCGCAATCGCGGTGATCCGCCCGGTACGGCCAACGGTAAAGTGAATCGCTTTGACTTCCGTCACCTGGGCCACAGGAAGGTATTTCCATGCGACGACCCAACTTCCTTCCCCCGGCAGCCACTCCTCGCCCGGCGGCTCTGCCGAGGCGCGGACCACGATGCCATCCGTGGCGAAGGGCAACGAAGCCTTAAACCAGGCCGTCCGCTGCGCTTCCACGTCAGCCGCGTTTTTAACCGGCAGGGTATAGCGCGCCGTCAGGGTAAAACCAGCCTCCGCCAGCGCGGAAAGGCGTGCTTTCATCACTTTTGGGCCGTTCGGCCAGGCCCAGATAAAAATGCCTGTCTGCTTCAGCGCTGCGCGATCGTTCGCGCGCATCATCGCCCCCGCTACCTTCGCACGCGCGTTCATCCCCCCCATCCGCTGCTGGATATGCCCCTCGCGCAGCAGAAAAAGTTCCCCCTGCAACACGCTGTTGGCAAGCGGCCCGGCCAGTGTTTGCGGAATAGCGGGGATCATTCGCGCCTGTGCCGTCCACTCTTCCCCCTGTAAGCCGTCGCCCCGGCTGATCGCCTGCGCCAGCTTGCCGTTTTTGTAGACCAGGGTGACCGCAACACCATCCACCTTTGGCTGTACCCAGAGATCCTGCTGCGTCGCCATCCAGCGGCTAAGCGCCTGCTTGCTTTCTACCTTATGCACGCCGGTATGGGCGAAGGGATGCTTCACCGTCCCGCTGGCGGCAGGAGGATCGTCATGCAGCGGCTCATCGTGAAAACAGCGCTGCCACTGTTTTAAGCGGGCGTTAAGCCTGTCGTAAACGTCGTCGCTCACCTCGCTGCTGCCCTGCTTCCAGTAATCTTCATTCCAGCGGGTCAGCTGCGCCTTCAGGGCCGCGATCTCCTGCCCGGCTTTAGCCGGTGACCAGACCGGGCAGATAGCCATCGCCCCGCTGCTTAAGAAGATCATCAGTATGCTTATCCATTTCACCATTATTACCCCTCCCTGTTTTGCGAAGGGTATACCCTGCCCGGGAGCCGCAGACCAGCTGCAAAAATGCCTTTTACGAGCGCGCTTCAGCGCATTGTTTTTGTTGCAGCAAAAGGAAGGTAAAAGCTGAAAACGGCACGCAAAATTTAATCATCCGGGGGAAAAAGTGTGACAAAGACTACGTCACACAGCGGCGACGTGTATAATAAGCCCGTATGTAGGACTTCTTCGTTAACACATACAAAAGACTCTCATGGCTCAAGGCACGCTTTATATTGTTTCTGCCCCTAGTGGCGCGGGTAAATCCAGCCTTATTCAGGCACTGTTAAAAACCCAACCGTTGTACGATACGCAGGTTTCTGTTTCTCACACCACGCGAGCACCGCGTCCGGGTGAAGTGCACGGTGAACACTATTTCTTTGTAAATCACGACGAATTCAGAGCGATGATTGGCAGAGACGCGTTTCTTGAACACGCAGAAGTATTCGGTAACTACTACGGTACTTCGCGTGAAACCATTGAGCAGGTTCTGGCGACCGGCGTGAACGTGTTCCTGGATATCGACTGGCAGGGCGCGCAGCAAATTCGTAAGAAAATGCCTGATTCGCGCAGTATCTTTATTTTACCGCCATCGAAAGATGAACTGGATCGCCGCCTGCGTGGTCGCGGCCAGGACAGCGAAGAAGTTATCGCGAAGCGTATGGCGCAGGCTGTTGCAGAAATGAGCCATTACGCGGAATATGATTACCTTATTGTGAATGATGATTTTGATGCCGCGCTGAGCGATCTCAAAACTATCCTTCGCGCAGAACGCCTGCGTATGAGCCGCCAGAAGCAGCGACATGACGCATTAATCACCAAACTGTTGGCAGACTGAACCCACTTTCAGTATCATGCCCAGTCATTTCTTCACCTGTGGAGCATTTTAAGTATGGCACGCGTAACTGTTCAGGACGCTGTAGAGAAAATTGGTAACCGTTTTGACCTGGTGCTGGTCGCCGCGCGTCGCGCTCGTCAGATGCAGGTAGGCGGTAAAGATCCGCTGGTACCGGAAGAAAACGATAAAACCACCGTTATTGCACTTCGCGAAATCGAAGAAGGTCTGATCAACAACCAGATCCTCGACGTGCGTGAGCGCCAGGAGCAGCAAGAGCAGGAAGCCGCTGAATTACAAGCTGTTACCGCTATTGCTGAAGGTCGTCGTTAATTAAACCTGCGGGTCGCCCTTGTATCTGTTTGAAAGCCTGAATCAACTGATTCAAACCTACCTGCCTGAAGACCAGATTAAGCGTCTTCAGCAGGCGTATCTCGTTGCACGTGACGCTCACGAGGGCCAGACACGTTCAAGCGGTGAACCCTATATCACGCACCCGGTAGCGGTGGCCTGTATTCTGGCCGAGATGAAACTCGACTACGAAACGCTGATGGCCGCCCTGCTGCATGACGTGATTGAAGATACCCCTGCCACCTACCAGGACATGGAACAGCTGTTTGGCAAAAGCGTTGCCGAGCTGGTGGAAGGGGTCTCTAAGCTTGATAAGCTGAAATTCCGCGACAAGAAAGAGGCGCAGGCCGAAAACTTTCGCAAGATGATCATGGCGATGGTGCAGGATATCCGCGTCATCCTCATCAAACTCGCTGACCGCACCCACAATATGCGCACGCTGGGCTCACTTCGCCCGGATAAACGTCGCCGCATCGCCCGTGAAACCCTCGAAATCTACAGTCCGCTGGCGCACCGTTTAGGTATTCATCACATTAAAACCGAGCTGGAAGAGCTGGGTTTTGAGGCGTTGTACCCGAACCGCTATCGCGTGATTAAAGAGGTGGTGAAAGCCGCTCGCGGTAACCGTAAAGAGATGATTCAAAAGATCCTCTCTGAAATCGAAGGGCGTTTGCAGGAAGCGGGCATTCCGTGCCGCGTGAGCGGTCGCGAAAAGCATTTGTACTCTATCTACTGCAAAATGGTGCTCAAAGAGCAGCGTTTTCACTCGATCATGGATATCTACGCATTCCGCGTGATCGTCCACGACTCGGACACCTGCTACCGCGTGCTGGGGCAGATGCATAGCCTGTACAAGCCACGCCCGGGGCGCGTCAAAGATTACATCGCCATTCCAAAAGCGAACGGATACCAGTCTTTGCACACCTCGATGATTGGCCCGCACGGCGTTCCGGTTGAGGTGCAAATTCGTACCGAAGACATGGATCAGATGGCGGAAATGGGTGTCGCGGCACACTGGGCCTATAAAGAGCACGGTGGTGAAAGCAGCACCACCGCGCAAATCCGCGCCCAGCGCTGGATGCAGAGCCTGCTGGAGCTGCAACAGAGCGCAGGTAGCTCGTTTGAATTTATCGAGAGCGTTAAATCCGATCTCTTCCCGGATGAGATTTACGTTTTCACGCCGGAAGGGCGCATTGTCGAACTGCCTGCGGGCGCGACACCGGTCGACTTCGCTTACGCCGTGCATACCGATATCGGCCATGCCTGCGTAGGTGCCCGCGTCGACAGGCAGCCTTATCCGCTGTCGCAGCCGCTCTTCAGCGGACAGACGGTGGAGATCATTACCGCGCCGGGGGCACGTCCTAACGCCGCCTGGCTGAACTTTGTCGTGAGCTCAAAAGCGCGCGCAAAAATCCGCCAGCTGCTGAAAAACCTTAAGCGCGACGACTCCGTTAGCCTGGGGCGTCGTCTGCTCAATCACGCGCTGGGTGGCAGCCGCAAACTGGCAGAGATCCCGCCAGAAAACATTCAGCATGAGCTGGAGCGTATGAAGCTCGCCTCGCTGGATGACCTGCTGGCAGAGATTGGTCTCGGCAACGCCATGAGCGTGGTCGTGGCGAAGAACCTGCAACAAGGTGAAACGACAGCCGTTCCTGCCACCACGCAAAATCATGGTCACCTGCCGATCAAAGGCGCTGACGGTGTGCTCATCACCTTCGCCAAATGCTGCCGTCCTATCCCAGGCGACCCGATTATTGCGCACGTCAGCCCGGGTAAAGGGCTGGTGATCCACCACGAATCCTGCCGTAACATCCGTGGCTATCAGAAAGAGCCTGAGAAGTTCATGGCGGTCGAGTGGGATAAAGAGACGGCGCAGGAATTTATCACTGAAATCAAGGTGGATATGTTCAACCACCAGGGTGCACTGGCGAACCTGACGGCAGCGATTAACACGGCCTCGTCCAACATTCAAAGCCTGAATACGGAAGAAAAAGATGGCCGCGTTTACAGCGCCTTTATTCGCCTGACCGCCCGTGACCGCGTGCATCTGGCAAATATTATGCGCAAGATCCGCGTGATGCCGGATGTCATTAAAGTCACCCGTAACCGAAACTAGCATTATGAATTCAAAACGTTACGAGCGAATCTGCGAAATGCTCGCCAGGCGTCAGCCTGATCTGACGGTCTGCATGGAGCAGGTCCATAAACCTCATAACGTCTCTGCTATCGTCCGCACCGCAGATGCCGTCGGCGTGCATGAAGTCCACGCCGTCTGGCCAGGCGCACGTATGCGTACCATGGCCTCCACCGCCGCAGGCAGCAACAGCTGGGTATCCGTGAAAACTCACCAGACTATTGGTGAAGCGGTCTCGCACCTGAAAGGGCGTGGCATGCAGGTTCTGGCAACCAACCTCTCTGCTAAAGCCGTGGATTTCCGTGAGATCGACTACACCCGTCCGACCTGTATTTTAATGGGCCAGGAGAAAACGGGGATCACGCAGGAAGCACTGGATTTGGCCGATCGGGACATCATCATTCCGATGATTGGCATGGTCCAGTCACTCAACGTGTCGGTCGCCTCAGCGCTGATCCTGTATGAAGCGCAGCGCCAGCGTCAGAATGCCGGAATGTACGAGCGCAGCAACAGCATGCTGCCGGAAGAGGAGCAGCAGCGCCTGCTGTTTGAAGGTGGCTATCCGGTGCTGGCTCGCGTTGCGAAGCAGAAGAAATTGCCTTACCCCCACGTCAACGCGCAGGGCGAAATTGAAGCCGATGCCGAGTGGTGGTCCACCATGCAGTACGCGGGATAAATCATGAAAGGCCGCCTGCTGGACGCTATACCGCTCAACAGCCTGACGGGCGTGGGCGCGGCACAAAGCAGTAAACTGGCGAAGATTGGCCTGCACACCGTGCAGGATCTCCTGCTCCACCTCCCCCTGCGTTACGAAGACCGTACTCAGCTTTATAAAATTGGCGATCTGCTGCCCGCTATTTACGCCACCGTTGAAGGGGAAGTGCTGAACTGCAACATCACCTTTGGCGGACGCAGGATGATGACCTGCCAGATCAGCGACGGCACCGGTATTCTTACCATGCGCTTTTTCAACTTCAATGCGGCAATGAAAAACAGCCTTGCCACTGGACGACGCGTACTTGCGTACGGTGAAGCCAAACGGGGCAAATACGGCGCGGAGATGATCCACCCGGAATACCGCGTGCAGGGCGATCTCAGCTCACCTGAGCTACAGGAGACGCTCACGCCGGTCTATCCAACCACTGAAGGCATTAAGCAGGCTACGCTGCGCAAGCTCACCGACCAGGCGCTGGAGCTGCTCGATACCTGCGCCATTAACGAGCTGCTGCCGCCGGAGCTGGCGCAGGGCATGATGAGCCTGCCAGAGGCGTTGCGCACCCTGCACCGCCCACCGCCAACGCTTCAGCTTGTTGATTTAGAGAGCGGTAAACACCCCGCCCAACGGCGTCTTATCCTTGAGGAATTACTGGCTCACAACCTGAGCATGCTGGCCCTGCGCGCAGGTGCGCAGCGTTTCCACGCGCAGCCATTAAGCCAGCGTGATGAGCTCAAAGATAAGCTGCTGGCCTCACTGCCGTTTAAACCCACCGGCGCCCAGGCGCGGGTGACCGCCGAGATCGAACGCGATATGGCGCTGGATGTGCCGATGATGCGCCTGGTGCAGGGCGATGTGGGTTCCGGTAAAACGCTGGTCGCCGCGCTGGCCGCTTTGCGCGCTATCGCCCACGGCAAGCAGGTGGCGCTGATGGCACCGACGGAACTGCTGGCCGAGCAGCACGCCAACAATTTCCGTAACTGGTTTGCCCCGCTGGGAATTGAAGTGGGCTGGCTGGCCGGGAAGCAGAAGGGCAAAGCGCGCCTTGCGCAGCAGGAGGCGATAGCCAGCGGGCAGGTGCAGATGATTGTCGGCACGCACGCCATTTTCCAGGAACAGGTGCAGTTTAACGGCCTGGCGCTGGTGATTATCGACGAACAGCACCGCTTTGGTGTTCATCAGCGTCTGGCGTTGTGGGAGAAAGGTCTGCAACAGGGCTTCCACCCGCATCAGCTGATCATGACCGCCACGCCGATTCCGCGCACCCTGGCGATGACGGCCTATGCCGATCTGGATACCTCCACCATCGACGAACTCCCCCCGGGTCGTACGCCGGTGACAACGGTCGCCATTCCGGACACGCGCCGCAGCGACATCATTGACCGCGTGCGCAACGCCTGCACCCACGAAGGACGTCAGGCTTACTGGGTCTGTACCCTGATTGAAGAGTCTGAGCTGCTGGAAGCGCAGGCTGCCGAAGCCACATGGGAAGAGTTAAAGCTCGCCCTGCCGGAGCTGAACGTCGGTCTGGTTCACGGGCGCATGAAGCCTGCCGAAAAGCAGGCGGTGATGCAGTCGTTCAAACAGGGTGAACTGCATTTACTCGTTGCGACCACGGTTATCGAAGTGGGCGTGGACGTGCCGAACTCCAGCCTGATGATTATTGAGAACCCGGAGCGCCTGGGCCTGGCGCAGCTCCACCAGCTACGAGGCCGTGTGGGCCGTGGCGCGATCGCCTCTCACTGCGTGCTGCTCTACAAAGCCCCGCTGTCGAAAACCGCGCAGATGCGTTTGCAGGTATTACGCGACAGCAATGACGGCTTCGTCATTGCGCAAAAAGATCTGGAGATCCGCGGCCCGGGTGAACTGCTGGGCACGCGTCAGACGGGTAACGCCGAATTTAAAGTGGCGGATTTGTTGCGCGATCAGGCCATGATCCCCGAAGTACAACGCCTTGCGCGTCATATTCATGAACGCTACCCCGAACAGGCGGCAGCGTTAATTGAACGCTGGATGCCGGAAACCGAGCGGTATTCCAACGCCTGACGATCAGCCAAACATCGGCAGCATCAGGTAGAGCTTAATGACCAGCGCGTTGACGATATCAATGAAGAATGCCCCCACCATCGGCACCACCAGAAACGCCATGTGCGACGGACCGAACCGTTCAGTGATCGCCTGCATGTTTGCGATGGCCGTTGGCGTTGCCCCCAGTCCAAACCCACAGTGGCCCGCTGCCAGTACCGCCGCATCATAGTTTTTGCCCATCATGCGCCAGGTAACAAAGATGGCATACAGCGCCATAAACACGGCCTGTACCGCCAGGATCGCCACCATCGGCAGCGCCAGCGAGGCCAGTTCCCACAGCTTGAGGCTCATCAGCGCCATCGCCAGGAACAGCGACAGGCTGACGTTCCCCAGCACGGACACTGCGCGCTCAAAGACGCGGTAGAAGCCCATCTGCGCCAGACCGTTGCTCAGGATCACCCCGATAAACAGCACGCAGACAAAGGTTGGCAGTTCGAAAGCCGTTCCCGCCAGCCATTGCGCAACGATTTTGCCCACGGTGAGGCAGATAGCAATCATGGCGATGGTTTCAATCATCACCAGCGAGGTGATACTACGGCCAACGTCCGGTTTTTCAAATGCGGTCGGCACCATTTCATCGTCTGGCCTGCCTTCCGGCGTGGTGGAGTGTTTCACCAGATAGCGCGCCACCGGGCCGCCAATCAGCCCGCCAAGCACCAGGCCAAAGGTCGCGCAGGCCATCGCCACTTCCGTTGCGTTTTCAAAGCCATAGCGTTCGATGAACAGCTTGCTCCACGCCGCGCCAGTTCCGTGGCCACCTGACAGGGTAATCGACCCCGCCAGCAGACCCATCAGCGGATCCAGCCCCAGCAATGACGCCATACCGATGCCGATGGCGTTTTGCATCAGAAGCAGGCCCACCACAACAATCAGAAACACGCCCAGCACCTTGCCACCCGAACGCAGGCTTGCGAGGTTAGCGTTCAGGCCGATAGTGGCAAAGAAGGCCAGCATCAACGGATCTTTCAGGGACATATCAAAATCGATTTCCCAGCCCATGCTTTTTTTCAGTATCAGCAGGGCCAGCGCCACCAGCAAACCACCGGCGACGGGTTCAGGAATGGTGTACTTTTTCAGAAAGGAAACACTGTGTACCAGCTTGCGACCAAGCAGAAGAACCAGCGTTGCGGCAACAAGGGTCGACAACGTATCGAGATGAATCATAAAAGGCTCCTGTTATGCGCGTATTCCATACACACGCGGCGTTATCCTGGGCCGGGTGATGCTCGTCATGAGCCGCCGGCGCGAAAAGTGTAATTTTTTTTCCTGTTCGTTGTAGAAAAGCTGCTCACACCGGCAGATTTTCTCTCTTTTTTTTGCTGGCAATCGTTTGCTTTTACCAGGTGGTCAGCTAAAATGCCCGCTTTTCCACCGTGGGATTGCCGCCGATGTCTGTTAACACTCTGGAGTCTGCTTCTGCGCAACCGATTGCGCAGAAGCAAAACAGCGAACTGATTTACCGCCTTGAAGATCGTCCCCCGCTGCCACAAACCCTGTTTGCCGCCTGCCAGCACCTGCTGGCGATGTTCGTTGCGGTCATCACGCCGGCTCTGCTGATTTGCCAGGCGCTAGGGTTACCGGCGCAGGATACGCAACACATCATCAGTATGTCTCTGTTCGCTTCCGGCGTGGCCTCCATCATTCAAATTAAAGCCTGGGGTCCGGTGGGTTCAGGTTTGCTGTCGATTCAGGGCACCAGCTTTAACTTTGTGGCTCCGCTGATCATGGGCGGTACGGCACTGAAAACCGGCGGCGCAGATGTCCCGACGATGATGGCGGCGCTTTTCGGCACCCTGATGCTGGCAAGCTGCACAGAGATGTTCATCTCCCGCGTTCTGCACCTGGCGCGCCGGGTGATTACCCCGCTGGTCTCCGGCGTGGTGGTGATGATTATCGGCCTGTCGCTGATTCAGGTGGGTCTGACCTCCATCGGGGGCGGCTACGCGGCAATGAGCGACCATACCTTCGGCGCGCCGAAAAACCTGCTGCTGGCAGGCGTGGTGCTGGCGATCATTATTCTGCTTAACCGTCAGCGTAACCCGTACCTGCGCGTGGCATCGCTGGTGATCGCCATGGCGGCCGGTTACCTGCTGGCGTGGGCGCTGGGTATGCTCCCGGAGAACACCACCCCAACCAACAGCGCGTTGATTACCGTGCCAACGCCGCTCTACTATGGCCTGGGCATTGACTGGAGTCTGCTCCTGCCGCTGATGCTGGTCTTTATGATTACCTCGCTGGAAACCATTGGCGATATCACCGCCACCTCCGACGTGTCCGAGCAGCCGGTCTCCGGCCCGCTGTACATGAAACGTCTTAAAGGTGGCGTGCTGGCGAACGGACTGAACTCGTTTGTCTCGGCGGTGTTCAACACCTTCCCGAACTCCTGCTTCGGCCAGAACAACGGCGTGATCCAGCTGACCGGCGTGGCCAGCCGCTACGTGGGCTTCGTGGTGGCGCTGATGCTCGTGGTCCTCGGCCTGTTCCCGGCGGTAAGCGGATTTGTACAGCACATTCCCGAGCCGGTGCTGGGCGGCGCGACGCTGGTCATGTTCGGTACCATCGCGGCCTCCGGCGTGCGTATCGTCTCCCGCGAGCCGCTGAACCGCCGCGCAATCATGATTATTGCGCTGTCTCTCGCCGTAGGGCTTGGCGTCTCCCAGCAGCCGATGATTTTGCAGTTTGCCCCGGACTGGGTGAAAAACCTGCTCTCTTCCGGCATCGCCGCGGGCGGTATTACCGCTATCGTGCTGAATCTCATTTTCCCGCCTGAAAAGAACTGATCCCCACACGGCAGGCTGTCAATGCCTGCCGTGACATCTCTTTACACCATTCCCGCCTTGAGCATTGCGCATAAATCGTGCATAACACCCTTATGTGCGTTTCGCGGGAAGGAAGACCATGAAATTTATTGGAAAGCTGCTTATCTATCTTCTGGTAGCCCTGCTCATTGTAGTGCTCGCCTTTTATTTTCTGCTCCAGACCCGCTGGGGCGCATCGCAGGTCAGCAGCTGGATCACGGTGAATACCGATTACGAGCTCAACTTTGACCTGATGGATCACCGCTTTTCATCCCCTTCTCACATCCTTCTGGAAAACGTTACCTTCGGACGAGATGGCAAACCGGCCACGCTGGTCGCTAAAAAAGTGGATATTGGCTTAAGCAGCCGCCAGATCACCGACCCGCTGCATATGGATGCCATCACCCTGTTCGATGGCACGCTGAATTTATCGCCGCAGACGGCGCCGCTGCCGTTCCAGGCCGACCGTCTGCAACTGAATAACATGGCCTTTAACAGCCCGAATACGGAGTGGGATCTCAGTGCGCAAAAGGTGACCGGCGGCGTCAGCCCGTGGCAGCCCGAGGCGGGGAACGTACTGGGGAAAAATGCGCAAATCCAGATGAGCGCCGGGTCGCTCACCCTCAACGGCATACCGGCCAACAACGTGCTGATTCAGGGACAACTCAACGGCAAAGAGGTGGCGCTGAATACCATCGGTGCCGATATGGCGCGCGGCTCGCTTACGGGCTCGGCTCTGCGTAATGCCGACGGTGGCTGGGTTATCAACACCCTGCGTCTGAATGAGATCCGCCTGCAAAGCGACAAATCGCTGCTGGATTTCTTCGCCCCTCTCTCCACCCTGCCTTCGTTACAGATTGGGCGGCTGGAAGTGACCGATGCCCGTCTACAGGGGCCAGACTGGGCAGTAACCGACCTCGATCTCAGCCTGCGTAACCTCACCCTGAGTAAAGGTGACTGGCAAAGCCAGGAGGGACGGTTATCCATGAACGCCAGCGAATTTATCTACGGCTCGCTGCATCTGTTTGACCCTATCCTGAACGCGGAATTCTCCCCGCAGGGCATTGCGCTGCGTCAGTTCACCTCCCGCTGGGAAGGGGGCATGGTGCGCACCTCCGGCAACTGGCTGCGCGAGGGTCAGGCGCTGGTGCTGGACGACGTTGCGATTGCCGGGCTGGAATATACGCTTCCGGAAAACTGGAAAACGCTGTGGATGGACCCGCTCCCGGCATGGCTGAACAGCGTGACGCTGAAAAAATTCGGCCTGAGCCGCAACCTGGTGATCGACATCGATCCGGCGTTCCCGTGGCAGATCACCTCCCTCGACGGTTATGGCGCTAATTTGCGGCTGGCGCAGGATCACAAGTGGGGCGTGTGGGGCGGTAACGCAACCCTCAACGGGGCGGCAGCGACCTTTAACCGCGTCGACGTGCGTCGCCCGTCGCTGGCGCTGAATGCCAACGCCGCAACGGTAAATATTACCGACCTGAGCGCCTTTACCGAGAAAGGGATCCTGGAGGCGACCGCCACGGTTTCACAGCTGCCGCAGCGGCAGACCACCGTGAGCCTGAACGGGCGCGGTGTACCACTCAACGTCTTGCAGCAGTGGGGCTGGCCAGCGCTGCCGATTGCGGGCGACGGCAATATTCAGCTCACCGCCAGCGGAAGCGTGCAGGCGAATGCGCCGCTGAAGCCGACGGTGAACGGGAAGCTGAGCGCGGTGAATATGGATAAACAGCAGGTGCAACAGACCATGACCCGCGGGATGGTGTCGGCGGTGGCTCCGGCACAGTAAATAGCCGGGTGGCGGCTTCGCCTTACCCGGCCTACGATCTCATGTAGGCCCGGTAAGCGAAGCGCCACCGGGCATTTTTACGGCTCAGAGGTGCACCACCACCTCATCCCCCTCCGCTTTCACCACCACACCCCACTCGCTGCCCGCATGTGAACCGCCTTTTACGCCGCCGACCTTCTGCACGTTGCGCAAGCACACCGACCAGTTTTGCGCATCTCCCGTGCCGGTAAAGGTCACGACGTCGCCCTGACGTGACGCCTTCAGCGTAAACAACACGGAACCGTCCGCCGCAGGCACTTCACTCACCGCCGTTGCGCCATCGCTCAGGTTGAAAAGCTGGAAGGCCGTCCCCTCGTGCCACGCATAGTCCGGCTTCTGGTTATTATTGCCGAGCGCCAGCAGCGTGTTGTCGCGCACATAGACCGGCAGGCTCATGAAATCGTGCTGCTGCTTATGCCAGCGGCTACCCTCGATTTCGTCGTTGTGCCACAGGTGCGTCCAGCGCCCTTCCGGCAGGTAAAACTGCACATCGCCCGCCTCGGAGAACACCGGCGCCACCATCATTGAATCCCCCAGCATGTACTGACGGTCAAGATAGTCACACGCCGGATCGTCCGGGAACTCCAGCATCATCGCCCGCAGCATCGGCGTGCCGAACTCACGCGCCAGAGCCGCCTGACGATACAGGTACGGCATCAGCTGGCATTTCAGCTGCGTGAAGTGGCGCACCACATCGCAGGACTCGTCATCGTACGCCCACGGCACGCGGTAGGATTTGCTGCCGTGCAGGCGGCTGTGGCTGGAGAACAGCCCGAACGCGCACCAGCGTTTGTAGACGTGCGCCGGAGCGGTGTTTTCGAACCCGCCGATATCGTGGCTCCAGAACCCGAAGCCGGACAGGCCAATCGACAGCCCGCCGCGCAGGCTTTCGGCCATCGATTCATAGTTGGCGTAGCAGTCGCCGCCCCAGTGTACCGGGAACTGTTGCGCACCCACGGACGCGGAGCGGGCAAACAGCACCGCCTCTTCTTCTCCCACCGTCTCTTTCAGCACGTTCCACACCAGCTCGTTATAGATGTAGGCGTAATGGTTGTGCATCTTCTGCGGATCGGATCCGTCGAACCACTGCACGTCCGTCGGGATACGCTCGCCGAAATCGGTCTTGAAGCAGTCGACGCCGATCTCCACCAGGCCTTTCAGTTTGTCCGCATACCACCTGCACGCGTCCGGGTTGGTGAAGTCGTAGATCGCCAGCCCCGGCTGCCATTTGTCCCACTGCCACAGGGAGCCGTCCGGGCGCTTCAGCAGGTAGCCCTTCTCTTTCAGCTCGCGGAAAATCGGGGATTTCTGGCCGATGTACGGGTTAATCCACACGCAGACCTTCATCCCTTTCTCTTTCAGGCGGCGGATCATGCCTTCCGGATCGGGGAAGGTCACCGGGTCCCACTCGAAGTCGCACCACTGGAAGGCCTTCATCCAGAAGCAGTCGAAGTGGAAGACGTGCAGCGGCAGGTCGCGCTCGGCCATGCCGTCGATAAAGCTGTTCACCGTGGCTTCGTCGTAGTTGGTGGTGAACGAGGTGGTGAGCCACAGGCCGAACGACCACGCAGGCGGCAGCGCCGGACGGCCAGTGAAGCGGGTATAGCGGTTCAGCACTTCTTTCGGCGTCGGGCCGTCGATCACAAAGTACTCGAGATATTCCCCTTCCACGCTGAACTGCACTTTGGACACTTTCTCGGAGCCGACTTCAAACGAGACGTTTTCCGGGTGATTCACCAGCACGCCGTAGCCGCGGTTGGTCAGGTAGAACGGGATGTTTTTGTAGGACTGCTCGGTGCTGGTGCCCCCGTCGCGGTTCCAGGTCTCGACCGTCTGACCGTTGCGCACCAGGGCGGTGAAGCGCTCGCCCAGGCCGTAGACCGTTTCCCCCACGCCCAGATCCAGACGTTCAAACACATAGTTGCGATCGGTATTGCTGTCCTGTACGTAGCCGTTGTTTTTCAGCTGGCTGCCGGTAATGCGCTGGCCGTTGCGCAGGAAATCCAGCGCCCAGAACTCGCCTTTGGTGACGCGCACGCTGACGCTGCCGCTTTTCAGCTCGGCAAACTCGGCGTTGTTTTCAATCTCTACCTTCACGTCTTTCAGAACGTTCAGCGGATAGTGCGGGCCTTTATTCAGCGCGCCCTGGAAGTGCTCAATGCGCACCCCGACAATCCCTTCCTGCGGCGCAAACAGGCGCACCGTGAACATCAACGTGTCGAGCTGCCAGGTGCGTTCGCGCACGTCACACGGCGCGACGTACACCACCAGGTCATTGCCCTGCTGCTCCACGTCGAACACCTGAACCGGATACGTCACGTTCAGGCCCGGTTGAATAAGCCAGTTTCCATCACTGATTTTCATGCTTTCGTCCTCTTAGTTCTGCAATTCTTTACTGACCGGCAGGTTTTCAAACTCCTGCTGATTGCGGCGCGCACCCTGCGCCAGCTCGCGCAGGATTTTGGTCAGGAAGGGGGTTTTCAGCGTGTAGTAGCGTTTGGCGATGATGGCGCTCAGCACGTAGCAGATCGCTGGTGCCAGCGTAAACAGGCCGATAATGATACTGATGGTCGCGCTGTTCTGGGTTTTGGCCGCCGCGTCGTAGCCGCCGCCTGCCAGCATCCAGCCGATCATCGCCCCGCCCAGCGCCAGGCCGAGCTTCAGCACGAACAGCGTGCCCGCAAAGCTGATGCCGGTCAGACGTTTGCCGTTGGTCCATTCGCCGTAGTCGACGGTATCGGACATCATTACCCACTGAATCGGCGTCACCAGCTGGTGCAGCACGCCGATAACGAAGATGAAGCCGAACATCAGCACGGTGGCATGCATCGGCACGAAGAACATCGCCACGCTGACCACCGCCAGCGCGGCGTTGGTCCACCAGAAAATGCTGACCTTGCACTTCCAGTCGGTGAGCGGTTTTGCCAGCGCGGAGCCAATCAGGTTGCCGACGCAGTAGGTCGTCAGGAACGCGACGAACACTTCCGGCGAGCCCATGATCCAGGTGCAGTAGTACATCATCGCGCCGCCGCGCACGCAGACGGCGAGGATGTTGAGTATGGTCAGCACGCCGACGATGCGCCACTGGTCGTTTTGCCAGATATCACGCAGATCTTCACGCATGGAGGTGGTGCTCGGCGGCACCTGGATGCGCTCTTTGGTGGTGAAGAAGCAGAACGCCAGCATCAGGAACGCGACCACCGACAGCACGGCGATCCCGCCCTGGAAGCCGAACGCTTTATCGTCGCCGCCAATCAGGTTCACCAGCGGCATCATCAGCACCGTGGAGAGCATGCCGCCCGCCGTCGCCAGCACAAAGCGCCACGACTGAAGGGAGATACGCTGCGTCGGGTCGTTGGTGATCACGCCGCCCAGCGCGCAGTACGGGATGTTGACCACGGTATAGAGCAGGGTCAGCAGCGTGTAGGTGATGGCGGCGTAAACCATTTTGCCGTTGAGGCTCAGGTCCGGCGTGGTATACGCCAGCACGCAGACGATGCCGAACGGGATAGCGCCAAACAAAATCCATGGACGGAACTTGCCCCAGCGGCTGCGGGTGCGGTCGGCAATCAGCCCCATGCACGGGTCGGAGATCGCATCCAGCGCGCGGGCCAGCAGGAACATGGTGCCGACAAACCCGGCGGGAATACCAAAAATATCGGTGTAGAAAAACATCATATAAAGCATGACGTTATCAAAAATGATATGGCTGGCGGCGTCTCCCATGCCGTAGCCAATCTTCTCTTTTACTGAAAGTACTTCGCTCATATTTTTATCCTTCACGCTGTAGGGGGCGCTGAGACCGGTTGCATTGGTTTTAAACCATTGTTTCAGGAGCGGGTATTGCGTTTTCTGGTTAAGAGATTACGTTTCTTGTTTTTTGTGATCGGGATAAAAGTTGGTGAGCACGAAATGCTAACCTGAGGATTTTCTTAAGAATTAGCTGAAACAGGGGGATTCAGGTCAAAAGAGAGGTGAAAAAAGTGGTGTGGGGTATGTGGTAAATGCCTGAAAGTAGCTATAATGCGCCCCGCCTCCATGTAGCAATGCAGGCGCGGAAGATCGTCATCTCCGGTGAGGTGGCTGGACTTCAAATCCAGTTGGGGGCGCCAGCGTTCCCGGGCAGGTTCGACTCCTGTGATCTTCCGCCAAAATCTAATTATTTCTTGTGAAAGAAATCTCACCTTTTATTAATTCAAAGTAGTATTTTAAGTTTTGTGCTAATTGAGTTTTATGAGGTTCCAGAGCTTTATTAGCAATCTGATAAGTTAACTTTTCAACTTTCTCAAGCCAACTATACTCGCTTTCTAAATGCTTGTTATATTTGTCTCTAGTATATCGAGCAAGCAAAGAAGACATTAGTTTATTATTACACTTCCAGTCATCAATAATAATATAAGAAAAATATCCGGGTGGTATCAAGTGTAAGAAAGCTACTCCACCATAGTTGCCATCATCTATACCATATTCATATAAAGATGAATATTTATTAGTGCTTAAAGAAAAAGAATGTAACAGATCTGGGTATGTCTTTTTTAGTGAATCATTTAAACGATAATGAACAGCCCCCTTCAGATAGCATCTAATCTCTTTGAAAGTATTTTTTTCCGACGAAATAAAGCCTAAGCCATAAACTGAACTATAACTATCGCTAAAAAAAGAAATCTTCGGCAGAAGCAATTTTCGTTTTTTTATCTCATCAATATAGTTATAGAAAAAATCCTTAATATCTTCACCTGAGGTTAAACTAATGTCATTATTTTCTTCCAAACTTAACACTATGCCAACAACATGCATAATTACTTCTGGCTCAATAATTTCACATTTTTCAAGTTGTTTTTTAAGACCTTTCTGTGCGAATAAAAATCTTGTCCTAGTAAGATCACTCCAACTCCATAACTCTCTCCAGAATTGGCGAGCATTATCGTTAATAAATAATGGATGCTGCGATAAATAACATTTTATGTTGTTAATATCAATTACTCCACTCGAATACAAGAAAGCAATTGTTTTGTATGGGATAACTGGATCAAACCAATCCAATGATTTATATTTATCAATAGTGTTAATAACCCCATTTGTTTTTGTTTTTGATAACGCATGAATTAAAGAGTTTGTTGGTAAGTCAATGACTTCCTCATATGTTATACGTCCCGATCTAATTTCTATTCCTAGAGCTAACATTGAGGACAACAATTTATCAGCAGCAATAGTTGAAGTTTGGAAATAATCACAAAAAAGTGAAATTAACCTTTCATAATCATCAAATATAGCCCTTACACTTCTAAAATTTACACTGCCGGACATTTTTATAATATCGCTTATTAAATCTTTGTTCTTTTTAATATAACTACGTGCTAATTCATTATTGATTTGTTGACTAAAAACCTCTATCACTTGTTCAATAGAAGGAGTTAATGATAACGTCTTTCCTACAACCTTTTCTTTAATTATTACATATTGTTCTTTTTGCTCACTTGTGAAATCATTTTCACTTGCTATAATTATAACTTTGCATGCTTTATGTTCCACAAAGGAATTTATATAGCCCAATACACTTTGAATGGGAATCAAACACCTTTCTAGATCATCAAATATTAAAATTCTTTTTTCTACATTTAAAATGAAGTCTTTTATTATATATTTTGCATCTGTGTCTTTTGTAACATCGGTTCCTGCAATAGCATTTATTACTCTAGAAATAAAAAACCCTATTGCCTTAAATACTTTGGAAGATAATTTTGGATGTACTTGAAAAAATAATCTCTCTGTTATTTCTGCGTTGGTGATTAATCCATTCAAGCTAATGTAAAGTGGATTAGATTTATATTTATTATTAACTAAAACACAACTTTTAATGAAGTGAGTTTTTCCACTACCCCATGGCCCAACAAGTTGTACAGCATAGTCTGTATTATTTTTTTCAGAAAGATAATAATTTAAATAATTTATAACATTGTCATTTAATTCTTCATTTTCATTGAATGCCATACATAGTATCTCGTTTAATATGGGGTTTTCCCAAGCCTAGCTATTTCTTTACGCCCTAGGCTTTTCAACCAATTACCCAAACTCATTCCATCAGCTTTCGCAGCTTCTTCAAACTGTGCCTTCAACTCCGGCGTAATGCGAATTTGAAAAGTTGGTGCTTTTCCGGATTTAGATTTGTTAGGGTCGCGTTTAGCTGTTGACATGTACGTACCTACTAGAGCAAGATAACCTCATTGAGGTACGTACCTTAGCATACAAAAACCTCAAATTGAAACGCCCTCGTCGGGTACTCGCAATACCGGACGAGAGCTGACCTCACCAACTATCAAGGAGTTGATTATGGCTGATTCGCATTCTACCCCAGACACCGACCAATCCGGAACCGAGCGTTCGTTAATTGTGGGATACCGCCCGAATGTTTACGACAAATCTACGCCAAAAATCATCCTTTCCGGCAAGTGGCTGCGCGCGGCGGGGTTTGATACCGGGCAGCAGGTCACGGTAAAGGTCATGAAAGGATGCATCGTTCTGGTGGCGTATAACGAGCAGGAGCAGCGTTTGCAGGACGATTATAAACGGACGAAAGCAAAGCTTATTGAGATAGAGGACGCGCTTGCAGCGATCCAAATTCCACATGCTGGAAAGCGCCTCGCAAAATCAAATACAAACCACCTGGCTTAGCGGCTGTTTCTGGCATACTACCTGCCTGGTGCATTAGATGTGGAGGCGACATGGCAGATAAAGACGTAATCCAATCCCCGGCAGGCGAATTTGTTATGTTTGCCAGTGATGATGGAACGGTTCGCATCACATGTCGCTTTGAACATGAAACACTCTGGCTGTCGCAAGCAGCCATTGCGTCTCTTTACCAGGTCACTCCTCAAGCTATTACTCAGCATATTAAAGCCATTTACGAAGAAGGTGAGCTTGAACAAAAAGCAACTTGTAAGGCTTACTTACAAGTTCAGCAAGAAGGTCAGCGCAAGGTCAATCGCAACACACTTCACTATAGCCTGCCCGTCATTCTCGCCATCGGCTATCGCGTCCGGTCCACGCGAGGCACACAGTTCCGCCAGTGGGCCACCCAAACGCTCCAGGAATACCTGGTTAAAGGCTTCGTTATGGACGACGAGCGCCTGAAAAATCCGCCTGTGGGATCTTCCGCCGTCCCTGACTATTTCGATGAAATGCTGGAACGCATTCGCGATATACGGGCCAGCGAACGCCGGGTCTATCTTCGCGTGAGGGAGATTTTCGCATTAGCCGCTGACTATCAGCCGTCGCTCAAAGAAACCACGCAATTCTTTCAGACCATCCAGAATAAACTGCATTTTGCCTGCACTGGGCACACCGCTGCTGAGTTGATTCACCAACGTGCGGACGCCACTCAACCGCATATGGGGCTGACCAGCTATAAAGGCGAAGAAGTCCGTAAAAGCGATGTCACCACCGCAAAAAATTATCTGTCTCAGGATGAGGTGAGCGAGCTTAATCGCGTCGTTAATATGTGGCTCGATTTTGCCGAAGATCAGGCCAAACGCCGCAAGCAGGTATTTTTACGAGACTGGCAAACCAAGCTCGATCAGTTTCTGCAATTCAACGACCGGGACGTTTTAGAAGGCACAGGAAAAATCAGCAAGAAAGCGGCTGATGAAAAGGCGTGCTCAGAATACATCGAATATGAAAAAAAGCAGCGCCTGCTGAAAGAGGCCGAAGGTGAGAAAGATATTGTCGGCTTATTAAAATGGGATAAGCGGGCTAAGCGCTAATCCCGGTATTTCTGCTCAGCTTCATATGCAACAGCGGAAACGGATTCCCCTGCCCGTCCAGTGCCGAGCGCCCGACCTGCTCAAACCCCATATGACGATAAAACGCCACCCCCTGCGGATTCTGCTCGTTCACATCCACTTCATTTACGCCGAATTCTGCAATGGCATATTGCAGCAGCATTTTCCCGATACCCTTCCCCCGGCTCGCATCATCCACAAACAGCATTTCAATGCGATTTTTATCCACGCCCAAAAAGCCGTGAATAATACCCACGTCATCCCGGGCAATCACAACCCTGAGATTAGGCAAATATGCGTTGAGCAATAACGGACGCAGCGCCGCGATATCGCTTTCCTGCAAAAAGCGGTGCGTGGCGCGAACTGACGACTCCCAGACTGCGACGAGGCGTTCAAATTGCGAGGGGTGTGCGGCTTCTATTTTCATGGTGATATTCCGGTTGAGTAAAGTTTCAGGGCAGCAATGTAATGATATTCAGCTCTGCGACGTGCGCCACACGCCAGGCGTACAACCATACTCCGTCTGGAAATGACGAATAAAGTGCGCGCAGTCGCTGAATCCCATCCGCTGCGCAATATCCGTCACGCTTTGCTGCGAGTTCTTCAGCAGCCAGCAAGCATAGCGCAGCCTGGCGCTGCGGATAAATTCGCGGGCCGTTTTGCCGAATTCTGCGTGGAACAGACGGTTGAGCTGGCGTTCACTCAATGCCACTTCTCGCGCAAGCCCGGCGGTGGTGAGCGGCCGGGTCAGGAACTGTTCAATCAGCATGACGGCGCGGCGCAACCGCGAGTCAGGGATAAGCGCAAGATTCGCCGGACGTGGGGTGGCAATTTCATGCGGAACGAGCGACAAACGCTGACAGGTGGTGCTGGCGATATCATCCCCGGCATGGGCGCGGATAAGCTCAGTTGCCAGCGTCAGGGTGGAAATACCGCCCGGGCAGGTCAGCACATCGCCATCGTCGATGAAATCATACCCTTGCTCAGCATAGACCAGCGGGAAAGCCTGCCGAAATGCATCAAGGTGGAAAGGATGGATGGACGCTCGTCGTTCATTCAGCAATCCTTCCTGTGCGAGGACAAAACTGCCGGTGCCAATGCCAATGAGCGGAACCCCGGCATGGTGGGCATGTGCCAGATACGCTTTATCCCCCTGATACCCTAAGTCCAGATACTGCAATTCACCGCCGATAACAGCAAGGTAGTTAAAACTGTCCGGCGGCGCATGGGTGGAATCCGGTCTCATGATAATCCCCGCATTGCTGATAATCGGGATATCAGGAAATTCACTTATCAGGCTGATTTTAAATGCTAATTTATCCTGAGCTTTCGCTGCATAACGCAGCGCCTCCAGCAATCCGGAGACGGCCAGGAGTGAATAACGGGGCCATAATATCAACCCAATATGCAGACACTTTTCCGGTACTGATTTCCCCCTATCGGAGGAGTCAAATACACTTTTCATTTACTTGCCAAATTTAAAATTAATTACATTATCGCAACATGATCTGTCGCACTTTATATTTCTAAGATAATCCTGATATTTTAAATCAAGCATAAATGAGAAGGGAGGAAAATATAATGTTTTTCTCGTTTATATCATTCTTTTTTTGAACCACGACACACATATGTCGGTAATGTTCCTAAGGTAAAGATATAGTTACCATTATGTTGTTCATTGATCCGCATATAAATACTCTTGCCCGGATAGACAAAAAATTGCGGTTCATATTTTTCCAGCCAGCTGTCGTCAACATTATCGTCCGGGAACGTCATATTTTTTTCTGACGTCAGCAAATAGAGATGATCTTGTCTCTCCACCCGAAAGGAAATTTTCCTGTCGATGGTTTTACCCGGATCGCTCTTTGCCCGGCCATTCATGCTCAGGGTGCCGAATTTCCCGTCGAAGGTGTAATTCAGCCAGACCGTCAGCGTCTCATCCGGATGGTGCTGGACCAGATTAGCCTGGCATGAAAAAGGCTGAACGTAAGTTCGGTGCCACAGGTAATAGCCCGTCAGCACGCCTGCCGTGACGAGGCCCGTCACGATGATATACAGCATCTGCCGAAAACGAGTCATGCTAGCTATCCTTCAGGAAATAATCAGATATACAGCGGTTCGGTTCTTTCATTGGCCGGTCGCAGCGAATAACCGACGCACGAGGAAGCAGAGCGTACCAGCTGATGTAAACCCAGGGATATTGCGCGCATTCAGCCTTGAATTGTTCCACATAGGTCAGCGCGGAAGCGCGTTCAGCGTGAGTCTGAATGTCGTTCGCAAGATAAACGCGACAGGCTCCGACGGATGCTGCAAAACGGTAATCCTCAACAAAACGGTTTTCTGTGGCGTTCATATATCCCGTCACGCCTGCCCCGGCCAGGACGATCAATAGCCCCATGACAACAGCCAGCCAGCGCGTGGGCTTCCTGGCAACGGGCGTTGCTGGCTCGGAGGATGCTGAGACCTCCTCGATCGCTGGCGCCTCCACACATTGTTCCTCTGCGGGTTGAGGCGCGACAGGTGAAGACTCTCTGACGGTTATTTGCGTGTCGCTTGCCAGCGTCAACCCAATCCGCGGAATGGTAACGATAGGGTCAGTTTCAAAACCAATCTTTTTGAGCCCTTTGCGCAGGATGGAGATGTTCTGGTAATAGGTATTGGAGGAGACAAGCATGCCGCGGCTTTGCCAGACAATATCAAGGAACTCTTGCTGAGTGACAATCGACCCCGCTCTGTCGATTAATAACAACAGGCATCGGCCTGCTGGCGAATTTAACACAACCACACGGTCAGGATTGTTGATATCACGTAACGTGCTGGCCGCAGGATGAAATTCGACGATATTATTTATAATGTAATGCTTATGCATAGGGGCAGTATGAATTCTCCGGTTAACAGATGTTGAACCTGGGTCACCGCATGTATGGGATGACATTCACGTCGGGATTAATGTGACTGATTAACGGCATGCTGTATATCTTCGCCATTGGCGAAAAATCTTAATTTATATTTCATCCCTTAAGCTTCACTGAACCTGCATAAGAACTCAACCCTTGTAGAATGCGGCTTGCAGAGCCACTTCATCCGCGATCATCCTCATTATGATGTTTTGTGAAGTGAATTTCCGCTCCACAGAAGTATCTGACTACCGGCAGCATCTCATTTATCAGAGCCTCACCTTTTGGCGCACTCCTCGCCTCTTGACATTGACAAATATCTACATAAAAAAACATTGTACGCCACGGACATGCGTGTCTGAAATATTCAGCACCCTTA
The DNA here is from genome assembly GCF_004136805.1 of Enterobacter cloacae complex sp. GF14B. Taxonomy (NCBI): domain Bacteria; kingdom Pseudomonadati; phylum Pseudomonadota; class Gammaproteobacteria; order Enterobacterales; family Enterobacteriaceae; genus Enterobacter; species Enterobacter cloacae complex sp. GF14B. Next base: position 43,811 of record NZ_QFRV01000015.1, on the reverse strand, counting down.
AGCCTTAAGTTTTCTCAACCTGACCAATATCAATAACCTATATGGTTTTTGTATGCTTTTCAGCCACCTTTCTATCAGTTTTTATCGATGATAACATTCGTAAATTGTTATTCCCCGTCAGCAACTTCACACCCGCACTGACACCAGACGACAAACTCCTTACAAAACATTTATCAAAGCTAAATTTTCATTAAAAATAGCGGCTATCATAATTTACAGAAAGCGAAGCGGAATAAGACCAATCAGAGGGAAGCGTCGTAACCGGTCTCGATCTTAGTAATTAATACAATTTTAGATTAATTCAGATTACCTCTTTATTGGCCGACGTATAGTAGGCCTACACTATGCAATACGTCATTGCTTCGAGAATACTGGCGATAACCTTATAAATAATTCGCCTGATTACTATTATAAATCGAGGAATAACATGACGAACAACAGCCAAATAACACAGCATATAACTGTTGCACTGATGGGCGGCGATCATTATGCAAGAAACGGCATTAAAACATTATTAAGCAGCATCCGCGACGACCTTCACATCATTATCATCGAAGGAGGTTATCAGCAACTGGATAAGGCGCTGTCGTCGATTCGTGTCGATATCTTATTTATATCCGGCGCAGAGAAATACCATACAGGGTATGACTCACTGAAATATTTAAAAAAAATCAAAACCACGCACCCTGAAGTGATGATCTGCCTGTACTCAACCTCTGCCCATTCCCTGTTATGGGTCCGGGAAGATATTGATGCCTATATCTCGCTACAGAACACGGTTTATCAGTGGCGGATAAAGCTAGCAAAAATGGTCGATAGCCATTATCGGCCCCAAAAGCAGCCAGCGGCGTTATCGCTAACGCCTGGAGAAAGGAGGGTATTAAAGGAACTCAGGAACGGACTGGATATACGTTACATCGCAGAACTGGAGAAACTTTCTTATCGCCGCGTGAGCGCCTTAAAAAGCTCAGCGATAAGGAAACTCGGGCTCAGGAATAAGACAGATTTGCTGGTCTTTTTAACCAGTTAGACCTGCCGCTTTCAGAGCAAATCTCGTAATAAAAAAATCAAGGAATTATGAAATGAAAGCACGCCTTACTTGCCATTCTCTGCTGGCATTAAGCATTGCCGCCCTGCTGCCAGCGGGCTCAGCACTGGCCGCCACCACCAGCGGCGGCACGGTAAACTTCAGCGGTAAAGTGGTGACCTCCGCCTGTGCCATCAGCGCCGGTAGCGCCAATATCGACGTCGACATGGGGGAAGTGCGTACCGCCACGCTGGCTGCCGCAGGCAGTGAAGCCAGTACCGCAAAAGCCTTCTCCATCACGCTGGAGGATTGCGAAATCGCCGATACCTCCGCGTCCACGGAAAATAACCCCATCGCCGCAACGACCGTGGCTATCACCTTCACCGGTACGCCGGACAGTACCGATGTCAATAGCCTGGCCGCGGGAGTAAACGGCGGCGCGGGCTCGGCGCAGCATGTCGCTATCCGTCTTTATGACGAACAGGGCAACGTCGTCAGGCTGGGTGAGCCGGCAGCAGCGATCCCCCTGCGTGCGGGGGCGAACACCCTGAACTTCAGCGCGAAATATTACTCCCCACTGGGCAACGCCACGGCGGGTGATGCCAGCGCGGTCGCCACCTACACCGTGACCTATTCGTAATCTTCAGGCCCGGTCTGCTGGCCGGGTCTGACTCAGCTTTCAGGAGACGCACAATGCGCGTAAACACATGGATTTGTCTGGCTGGCACGTTATGTTCATCCGCCGTGTACGCAGGCGGCGTGGGGTTAGGCGCAACGCGGCTGGTCTACGCAGGCGCGGCTACGCAGACGATGATGCAGGTAAGAAATACCCACCCTGATGCCACGTTCCTGATCCAGTCATGGATGGAAGACGAGAAAGGGAGCCGTACCAACGACTTCGTCATCACGCCGCCGCTGTACGTCATGAAGCCCGCCAGCGAAAGCGCGGTGAAAATCATGTTCAGCGGTGACGCCCTGCCAGCCGATCGCGAGACGCTGTACTGGATGACGGTCAAAGCTATCCCACAGCAGGTTAAAAACGGTTCCGGCAATTCGCTGCAATTCGCCTCTGCCAACCGCATCAAGGTCTTTTATCGCCCGGAGCGGCTCAGGGAAGGTGCAGGGGAGGCATGGAAAAACCTTGCCGGCGCCTACCGCGCGGGCAAGGTCACGCTGACCAACCCAACGCCGTATTACCTCACCACCATTAACGTGAAAATTGATGGCAGGCCGGTATCGCCCGTCATGGTACCGCCGAAAGCCAGCGTGACGCTGGCAGACACCTTCAGCCATGCGAGCAGCATGAGCTACCAGACGATTAACGATTATGGGGCCTGGACGCCCGTCACCCGCACGTCATTGTCCCAATAATAAAAACAGTAAGGCGTGACCACATGAAAATTAAAATCCTGTGCGCCACGGCGATCGCCCTGGTGATTCGGCAAGCCGTGGCTGCCGAAAGCGAGCTGCAATTTAATCCTGCGTTTCTCAACGGCGAGCGCGCCAACAGCGCCGATCTCGCCTGGGTCAACGCCGGGAGCGCGTTGCCGCCGGGCGAGTACAATCTTAACGTGTATATCAATACCCAGTTCGCGTTCACAGGTAACGTCACGTTTCGCGTCGCTGAAAGCACCGCCGGTGAAGCCCTGCCGTGCCTTACGCCTGCACAATTCGCCGCACTTGGCATCGACAGCCGTCAGGCTAAAGGGGGTGAGCTGCCGCCTGCGCAGCGCTGCATTTTTTTAACCCAGTCATTCGCCGATACCCGGTTTGATTTTGACCAGAGGACGCTTACCCTCAACTTCACCGTACCGCAAAGCGCGATGCGCGCTCTGCCGCGCGGATACGTCAGCCCGGAGAGCTGGGAGTCCGGCATCCCTGCCGCGTGGCTGAACTATGTGGTCAATGGCGCGAATAATGACTACCGGGGCGAGACGCGCACGCGGGAACAACAGCTGTTTGTGAGCCTGAACAGCGGCGCCAACCTGGGCGCATGGCGGCTGCGTGATTTCACCACGTGGACCAAAGAGAGTAACGAGCTCACCCACGTCCAGACCTGGCTACAGCGGGATATCCGCGCCCTGCGTGCCCAGGTTTATGCCGGTGAAACGTTCACCTCCTCGCAGGTGTTTGACGCCGTTGGCCTGCGTGGGATTGCCCTGAAGACCGATGACAATATGTTGCCCGCCAGCCTGAGCGGTTACGCGCCTGAAGTGCGCGGCATCGCGCGCAGCAATGCCACGGTGACGGTTCGCCAGAACGGTAACGTCATCTATCAAACCTCCGTTCCGCCGGGGGCGTTTGTGCTGAAAGATCTCTATCCGACCTCTTCCGGCGGCGATCTCGCGGTCACCATTCAGGAGAGCGACGGTAGCCAGACGCAATACACCCTGCCCTTTGCCAGCGTGCCGAATCTGGTGCGTAACGGTCAGGTCAAATATGCTCTGGGTGCGGGGAAATACCGCCCTGCGGGCAATCAGATCTCGCCCTCCTTCGCGCAGGGCGAGCTGTTCCTGGGCTGGCGATACGGCCTCACGTTTTATGGCGGGGCGCAGTTTTCCGATCGCTACACCGGCCTGGCCTTCGGGATCGGGCAGAATCTCGGCCGCTTTGGCGCCTACTCTCTCGACCTCACCCATGCCCGCAGCCAGCTGGCTGATAACCAGCACTACACCGGTGATTCGGTGCGCCTGCGGTACAGCAAGCTGCTGAACGATATCGGTACGCGAGTCAATTTCTTCTCGCTGCGTTACTCAACGGCAGGGTTTTATACTCTCAGCGATACCACTTACAAAGGCATGGCGGGCGGAGCGCCAGAACAGACCGTGGAAGACGATGGCACCGTCACCACTCACTACGACACGGTTTACAACCTGCATATGTCGCGTAAGGCAAAAAATCAGCTGCTGTTGTCGCAGCCGATGGGCGAATACGGCGCGCTGTCGCTGTCCTGGGATCAACAAACCTACTGGAATACGTCAAAAACCACGCAAAGTTTGCAGTTCGCGTGGAACGCGACGTTTCGTAACCTGTCGCTTGGCATCAGCGCCCAGCGTAGCTCTGGCCTGTACGACAACAAGAAAGACAATATCCTCGCGTTGTCCCTGTCGGTGCCGCTGGGTAACCCGGCGCTGTCGACCCGTCTCCGTTTTACCGCTACCCATGCGGATCCCGCTGGCACCACCGCCAGTACCGGTGTCAGTGGTTATCTGCCGGGGCAGGAGAATCTTTTCTATAGCGTCAACCAGCGCTACAGCGCGCAGCAGCACTACGGCGGCGATGCCGCGCTGCAATACGAGGGCGCGTGGGGAGACTATAACCTGGGCTACAGCTACGCCGGTGACTCCCGCAACCTCAGCTACGGGATGAGCGGCGGAGCGGTGCTGCATGAGGATGGTCTGACGCTGAGCCAGCCGCTCGGGAACACCAATATTCTGGTGAAAGCCCCGGGCGCCAGCCATGTCGCCGTGCTCAACCACAAGGGCATCAAAACCGACAGCCGGGGCTATGCGGTGATCCCGTACGCCACGCCGTATCGCGTTAATCAGGTTGCGCTGGATGTCACCACCGTGGGCAATGACGTGGAACTTGAGAACGCCATCGCCAATAAAATTCCCACCGACGGGGCACTGGTTCGCGCCACCCTCACCACGCGTCAGGGAGCAAAAGCGATGTTTATCGTACGTCACGCTAAAGACGTGCTCCCCTTCGGCACGCTGGTCTCGTCAGAGGATGACAAAGCCAGCGGTATCGTCGGCGACGGCGGCAGCGTGTATCTGACCGGCCTGTCAGCGCAGGGAACCTTGCATGCCGTATGGGGACGCGACAGCGCCCAGCGCTGCACGATCCGCTATGCGTTGAACCCGCAGAATTATCACGCCCGCACCGGGCTTTATTCCCAGGAGGCCATATGTCAGTAACCGTCCGTTTCCTCCCCCTGATCCTGCTGATGGTCATCACCGTCCCCGCGCGCGGCTATGACGTGCTGGTTTCCGTGACCGGCAACGTGATCGGCAATACCTGCATTGTCTCGGAAGATTCGAAGGAGCAAAACGTGCCGCTGGGCACCCTCGGCGTGAAGCAATTTAGCGAGGCGGGGGCGGTCAGCAATATCAAAACGCCCTTCACGCTCACCCTTGAAGCGTGCGGCCCCACCTTTGCTGGCGTGAAAATCCGCTTCAGCGGTACGCCGGATGACGAAAACCCGCAGCTTCTGAAAGTCGCTGACGGCGGCGCGACCGGCGTGGCAGTGCAGATACTGGATAAAGACAGCGTACTTATCCCGCTGGACACCCAAACCGCTGCTTACGGCGCGGCGGGGGATGACAGCGTAAAAATGACCTTCTATGCGCGACTGGCCGCCACGGGTGCGCCGGTCAATGCCGGAGACGTTTCGGCAGTGGCGACCTGGACGACGGAGTATCAATAATGCGTTTACTGTTTTTAGCCCTGTTTTTCATGTCCTCTCAGGCGCTTGCCCTCTCCTGGACATCGGATATCACCCTTTCGCCAACGCCCATGTCGTGGTCCGGCCCGGCAGACTCCATCGTGCCTGGAAAGACGATCGGCTCTGAATGGAGCGCCTCTGCGAGCGTCTCGGAAGTGTTCTGGTGCGGCCTGGTATTTACCTGCTCCAAAGGGACGCTGGAGCCGAGCAGCAGTATAACCGCCACCGGCATCACGGTTATTCTTGATGGCGCAAATTACATGGTATTTGAAACGGGCGTGCCCGGCATCGGCTTCATTCTTGGGCTCAAAGATTATAACGGCACCACCTATGTGCCGATGCAGACGGGCATTACGCAGAGCTATCCGGCCGATGGGACTAACGGTTACGCCACCGCACTGGGCTGGTCAGCAAAAGTGACGTTTATCAAGACCGGCGTTCCGCTGAAATCCGGCGTATACCAGACCCCGACCATTAACGCGGCGATCCTGACGGCCTATAACAACGAAGTGAAAACCGCGCAGGTGATCATCAACCCCACCACCATCACGGTGACGGCAAGCGGCTGCACGGTAGGCACAAAAAGCGCCAACGTCGACCTGGGCACCATTGATGTTCACACGCTGCCCAGCGTAGGCAGCACCTCGCCGTCGGGGGAGTTTAACGTCAGCCTGACCTGCGATGAGAACGTGGCGGTTAACGCAGTGATGACCGATCAGACCACACCGTCAAATATCTCGTCGGTCGTGACGCTGACCGGGGACTCCACGGCCTCCGGCATTGGCGTGCAGTTTTTCTATAACGGTACCGGGCCGCTGATGATGGGGCCAGACAGCTCGGCCGCAGGCACGACGGGACAGTTTTTCATCCAGACCACCAGCGCAGCACAAACGCTGTCGCTGCCGTTCCAGGCGCAGTACATCCGAACCGGAGACCTGGTCCCCGGCTCGGCCAATGCCCTGGCAAGCATCACCTTTTCGTATCAGTAGGTTAGTGCTTCACCCACACCAGCTGATCGACCCGGAAGCCCAGACCGCGTGCGGTGTTCAGGTAGTCCTGTTTTACCGCATCCGGAATGGTCGGGGTGCGCGATAAAATCCACAGGTAGTCACGGTTCGGGCCGCTGACCAGCGCGTACTGGTACTTATCGTCCAGCTTGATCACGTTATAGCCGCCGTAGAACGGGCCGAAGAACGATACCTTCAGCGCAGCCGTAGTCGGTTCGCCGGTAAAGTACGCCTTTCCTTCGCTCTCATTCCATTTGTTCTTCACCGGATCATAGCCGCGGTTCAGTACGCTGATACCGCCATCGCTGCGCTTGCCGTACGTCGCGGTGACCTGTTCCAGACCGCGCTCAAAGCGGTTTTCCAGTCGGGCGACTTCATACCATTTGCCGAGATAGCGGCTGGCATCAAAGCCGGTAATGGGCTGCACGCCTTTCGGCGGCGTGGGAGATTTACAGGCAACCAGCGTCAGCGCAATGGCGACACCGGTAACTACAGGCCATAGCCTCATGAGAACTCCTTTCATTTACGCGGTTGGACGTTAAGTGTAGCGCACCCGTGCGGCGCTTCATCCCGTCGGGGAATATTCGTAGTATATTGAGACAACTCCTTCTCTTCGGATGCAGACATGGCTTACTCCATCGGCGAATTCGCCAGACTCAGCGGCATCACCGCCACCACGCTGCGGGCGTGGCAGCGACGCTATGGCTTGCTCAAACCCGAGCGTACGGACGGCGGTCACCGCCTGTACAGCGATGAGGACGTTCAGCAGGCGCTGAAAATCCTCGACTGGGTAAAAAAAGGCGTACCCATCGGTCAGGTTAAATCACTGCTGGAACGCCCTGCGCCGCGCCGCGCCAATAACTGGCAAACCCTGCAACAGGCCATGATGCAAAAGTTGCAGGAGGGGAAAATTGAATCCCTGCGTCAGATGATTTACGACGCCGGACGCGAATACCCAAGGCCAGAGCTGGTCACTAACGTGCTGCGTCCGTTGCGCAGCCAGATATCGGCCAACGTCGCCGCCGCCATGACGCTGCGTGAGATCCTCGACGGCATCCTCATCGCCTATACCTCGTTTTGCCTTGAGGGCGATAAAAAAGCGCCGGGCGATAACGTTCTCATCAGCGGCTGGTACCTCAACGACCCGTGTGAAATCTGGCTCGAAGCGTTAACGCGCACCGGCCAGGGCCACCGCATCGACATCCTGCCGGTTCCCCCTGCCGCGCTGGCCCCGGAAATTTTCCCGGATCGCAAATGGCTGCTGGTCACCAGCGGCAAACTCACCGCCGCGCGGAAAAAGCAGGTTGCGCAGTGGCAGCAGCAGGTTTCCCTTGAGGTAATTATCCTCTGATTATTTTCTGCTGTGGCAATCTTCACGAAAAGTTGAATATTTTTTCGCGCAGCGAGTGCTAACGTTTTCCTGTCACCGACAACTCAACAGGAAAACACGATGAAAAAGACACTCCCTCTGATGATGCTGGCTGCAATGGCTTTCGCGCCTGCCGCATTCAGCGCCCCGGCAGGCACCCTGAGCGTCCACGTTCTGGACCAGCAAACCGGTATGCCGCCGGCAGATGTGACCGTTACGCTGGAGAAGCAGGAGCAGGACAAGTGGACCCCGATTGCCAGCGGTAAAACCGACCACGACGGGCGCATTAAATCGCTTTATCCGCAGGATCAGGATATGGCACCTGGCGTGTATAAAGTGACCTTCAAAACCGCCGATTACTTCCACGGCAAAAAGCTGGACTCCTTCTTCCCGGAAGTGCCGGTGCTGTTCACCGTCACCCGCACCAATGAAAAACTGCACATCCCGCTTCTGCTCAGCCAGTACGGTTACTCAACCTACAAGGGCAGCTGATTGCTCTTGATTTTAAAGACGATTAAAAAATAATCCCGCCAATACTTGGACAAACTAGCATTGTTGTGTAACTTTTAGATATGAGATCGGGAGGTGCACACCATGACAACAAAACCTGTGCTGGGTATTAGCGGATGTTTGACCGGTTCCGCCGTTCGCTTTGACGGCGGGCATAAGCGTATGGGCTTTGTGATGGATGAGCTGGCGCAGTGGGTCGCTTTCCGCCCGGTATGCCCTGAAATGGCTATCGGCCTGCCCACGCCTCGTCCGGCGCTGCGCCTGGTGATGACCACCGGCGGCGAGACAGAAATGCGGTTCAGCAAAGCGCCCCACGATGACGTCACGCAGAAGATGGCTGCATTTACGGCAGATTATCTGCTGAAAATCGGCGATCTGTCGGGGTTTATCGTCTGTGCAAAATCCCCCAGCTGCGGCATGGAGCGCGTGCGGCTGTACGACGAAAACGGCAACCGGGGCCGCAAGGAGGGTGTCGGGCTGTTCACCGCCTCCCTCCTTGAAACTTTCCCCTGGCTGCCCGTCGAAGAAGACGGTCGCCTGCACGATCCGGTACTGCGGGAAAACTTTGTTGAGCGCGTTTTTGCCCTCCACGAACTGAACGTAATGCGTAAAAATGGCCTGACGCGCCGTGCTCTGCTGGACTTTCACAGCCGCTATAAGCTTCAGCTTCTGGCGCACCATCAGGCAGGCTACCGTGAAATTGGCCCGTTCGTGGCATCACTGCACGAGTGGGACGATCTGGACGCGTTTTTCGTGGCCTATCGCGACAAACTGATGACCATCCTGAAAAAACCCGCTTCGCGGAAGAATCACACTAACGTGCTGATGCACATTCAGGGCTATTTCCGTAACCAGCTGAACAGCCGCCAGCGCGGAGAACTGCGTGATGTGATCCTGCATTACCGGGACGGACTGCTGCCGATCCTCGCGCCGCTGACGCTGCTTAAGCATTATCTGGCTGAATACCCTGACCGGTATCTGATGACGCAAAACTACTTTGATCCCTATCCTGATGATTTGGGTCTGCGTCTGGCCGTTACCTGATAAGAAAGAAGCGAAGGCCCCATTGACCCACAGAGGCCCAAAGCTGTACCCCGTTTAGACGACACCCTCACTGTCGTCTTTTTTTTGCACCCAGCGTAAAATACTGTAATTCTGTACAGGTTAAGCGTGCACAGCGGAGTACCCCGATGATCAAAAATCTGCATATTCAAAACTACCGCTCAATTCGCGATATGTCGCTTGAGCTGGAACAACTCAATATCGTGTTCGGCCCCAACGGCACCGGAAAATCCAATATTTATAAAGCGATTTACCTGATGCACAGCGCGGCGCAGGGGCAATTCTCCCAGGCGCTGGCAAACGAGGGCGGCATTTTGAAAGTGTTCTGGGCGGGCAAAACCCGCAGCGACCAGCTGCGGCGCATGAACCTGGCGGTGGAAACGGAAACCTATGAATATGAGCTTCAGGTCGGGTTCGTGGAAAAGCTGCCCTACCCCTCACAGTTTCAGCTCGATCCGGTGATCAAAGAGGAATCTATCTGGCTGAGCGGCCAGCACCGTCGTCCGTCGTCACAGCTGATGAAGCGTAAGAACCAGGCCGTATTCCTGAACAACGTACATCACGAAAAAGTGACCCACAGCGGTACGCTGTATGAGAACGAGTCGGTGTTCGGGCAGCTCGGCGAACCGCACCTCTACCCCGAAGTGTCGCAGATGCGCGAGTCCCTGCGTAACTGGCGATTTTATCATGAGTTTTCCGTCTCATCCGGCTCGGCGATCCGCGCGCCGCAGGTGGGTTTCCGCTCCCCGGTGCTGGCCAGCGACGGCGCGAACCTGGCCGCCGCGTTTCAGACCATTGTCGAAATTGGCGACGAGCTGCTGCTGATGCGCATTCTCGACCAGGCCTTCCCCGGCTGCGTGTTTTACAGCGACAACACCGGCGGGCGCTTCCGCATGATGATGCAGCGCGAGGGGCTGAGCAGACCGCTGGAACCGGCAGAGTTCTCCGACGGCACGCTGCGTTTTTTATGCCTGGCGGTGGCGCTGTTAAGCCCGCGCCCTCCCGCATTTATCGCCCTCAACGAACCGGAAAACAGCCTGCATCCGCAGATGCTGCCCGCCCTGGCAAGCCTCATTGCCGAGGCCAGCCGCTATTCGCAGATCTGGCTCACCAGCCACTCGCCGGAGCTGGCGCATTTGATTGAGAAGCACCGATCGTTTTCGCTGTATCAGCTGTCGATGGCGGAGGGGGAGACACGGATGGAGCGGCTGGGGTAATGCACTTCTTTTATGCTGTCACCACTTTCAAGGTCGCCATCAACGACGAAGATGATTTCCGTCGGTATATACCTTCGGCGAATTCTGCGCTCGCGACAGATTATCCAATTTATTGTTGCCAGTTTCTGATGTCAGGATAATCTGTAAACGTTGGTTATCAGATGAGAAAATTAAAATGGATATTGTAATTTTCCCTGGTCAGAACGCCCGCGCATGGGCTGAAACAATGATAAATCTTGAAGCCCGCAAGCTCATCAATACTGCGAATATTGTCGGAGGGCAACATCTCAGCGACGGACTCGCACGGATTAAATTTATGGATGATATTCGGCAGTTTGTGATGCAACAATTTAGTGCTACCCGGGCAGCCAGAAGTGATGAGGAGTGCATGGAATGCCTGAAAAACATCCGGGCTGAGAACGAAAGTCTTCTTGAGCAAAGCAGAATGCTTCGCTCCCGTACAGCTCAGCTTTTTGCTCAGATTGAACTGGTTAAAGAAAATAACAAAGTCGTCGGTTACGTTATCTCATCGATTAAGGTTGTGCTTTCAGGGTTACAGATTGTTGCAGGTGTTGGTGCAATGATGACAATGAATCCAGTGGGTGCGCTTGCAGGAGCGATTCTGGTTATGGATGGTGCAAATGCCATTTCAAAAGAAATTAACAGAACGCTTCAACATCAACCAAACTCCGAAGGTATGCTGGCAGATGGCGTCATGGATATCGCTCAGTTTATGGGATTTAAACGTGAATCAGCACTTGGGGTATTCAATAGCGTAAGCCTGGCAGCAAGCGTCTATACGGTATTTGGCGCCATCCGGAAACCCGAATCATGGCGTCTGTTTCGTTATCTCCCGCTGGATTTCTACCGCAAAGTCGACGGAATGAATCGCGCAGCGCTCACTATGAAAATTATCGGCTGGGGTGTCTCTGCAAAAGTCTCGTTTGATTTAATTTCTAATGCGTCTGGACAGAACTAATGTATTTCTTTCTGAAGCGCCAGGCTTTGTAGGTAATGATCGGGGGTTGAAAAAACCAGGCAATAATCAATACGATGAAAAGAGAAATGCCACCGGAAACAATATTATAATGTTCAGCGAAAAAAAGAAGCGCCAGGAAAATCAGGGCCACAGTCGCAGTAATACACAGAACCATGATAAATCGCTTACCTAACTCAAGCACTACCTCGAGCAGGGATGAACCATAACGGCTAATGTTTCGGTTCAGATACGCTAATTCTTTTACGGTGAAACCTGATTCAAGTAACTGCGTTTCAATATTGTTCATGCCACTACCTTTTCTTCTGGAAAGTAACGTGGATTATCTTAACCGGAAGAGAAGTGCTTGTAACCCGTCTGATGCATATCCATTGCCGCCAGCTTTAAAGGCAAAGAAGCCGCCCACGTCTTTTTATTCCATCGCGCCAGCATTATTTTTCGCTGCATACGGCTTAACGCGAAACGTCTTACGCCACTCCGCCGGACTGACACCAAAGCGCGCCTTAAACTGCTGCCGATACGTCACCGCTGATAAAAACCCCACCTGCTCAGCGACGCTTTCGATTGGCAGACTGCCGGACTCCAGCAGGATCTGGCTGCGCCGCAGGCGCTCGGCGGTAAGCCAGTCGGCAACGCTCATGCCCGTCGCCTTGATAAAATGGCGGGTCAGCGTGCGTCGGCTCATCGACACCACGTCCGCCAGCGAATCCAGGTTATGCGGTTCGGAAATGTGCTGCTGAAGGTAGTCAATGAGACAGTTAATCCGCCCGTCGCGGGTATCTTTCGGCACAGGTTGCGCAATAAACTGCGCCTGCCCGCCCTCGCGGTGCGGCGGGACGATCATCCGGCGGGCAATCTGATTGGCGACGACGCTGCCAAAGCGCTGGCGGATGATGTACAAACAGCAGTCGAGCGCGGCGGCGGTACCCGCCGAGGTAATCATATTACTGTCATCCACGTAGAGGGCGTTGATGTCCAGTCGAACGTCCGGAAACAGCGTCTGAAACTGGTGTTCAAACTCCCAGTGGGTGGCGGCCCGTTTGCCGCTGAGTATGCCCGCATAGCCCAGTACAAACGATCCCAGACACAGCCCAACAATTTCCGCCCCGTTGTCTCTGGCCTGAACCAGGCTGTCGAGCAGCGTCTGAGGCGGGCGCTCCAGCACGTGCTGCCAGTAGGGTACAACCACAATTTCAGCCGATGCGATTGCAGAAAAATCCTGCGTCGCATGCAGGGCAAAACCGTCTTTCGAGGTCAGGAATCCCGGTTTTTCAGCGCAGATCGTAACGTTAAAGCGCTTTTCCCCGGATACCGTATCGCCAAACAGAATGCAGGGGACGGAGTAGTGGAACGGGCTAAACCCGTCCACCGCGACAATAGCAACGTTAACAAGCGGCATCTGTCTCTCCTTTCCCCTTTAACACTCAGAATATAACGGTTTCGCCGTCCTGAGGAATGCTCACCGCGTCACTTATCTCGTTGGCGTCAACATACTCGCGCAGCGCGCGGCGGGTCAGCAGGCAGTGGTTGATAGCTTCCATATGGGTCGCCACGATTTTCGCCTGCGGCAGCAGGAAATGCACGTTAAGCAGATCTTCTTCCCCCATGATAATCGGCCCAAACCCAATGACATGAGCGTAACCGGCGTTGAGCACGACGATATCCGGCTGGTGCTTTTGCAGATCGGCCGCCACCGCATCGCGCCAGATGGTATCCCCTGCGATATAAAGCGTCTTCTCATCGGGATGACGGAACACCACGCCGCAGGCTTCCCCCAGAAACTCTGCCAGCTCCGGCACGGCGTAAGCGCGGTCAGTACCGTGCTGGCCGCCGTGGGTTTTCACTATCCGGATATCGCCGTACGTTGTTTCCCCGGTCATGATCGTCAGGTTGGTAAATCCCTGGCTGCGCAGCAGCGCGGCATCGCTATCATTTTGCACGTAGATCGGCTTGCCTTTGGCGATCAGCTCAACGGCGTACTGATCCCAGTGATCGGCATGGGTATGGGTGACGATCACCGCGTCAGCATCCAGAAGCGTTTGAACGTCAACGGGAAGCTCGACCATCGGGTTGCGAATATCAGCCCGCGCCGTGCCGGGAAAACCCGGATAAGTGCCTTTTGGCGCCAGCATTGGGTCGATTAAAAAGCGTTTTCCCGCGTAAGTGATCAGTTGGGTGGCATTGCGAATTTGCGTAATGTTCATGGGCTATCCTCCGGTTGGTATGAGAAGGAGAATAGCCCCAGGGTGCCGTTAAGAATGTGGGCCAAAGGGCGATGATCGATGAAATCGGGTCAATCGATAAACCGCTTGCGCACCCTTTCCAGCGGGGCAATCAGCAGATTGATAAGCGGCTTACGATCGATAACGATATCGGCGTTCACCGTCATCCCGCCCATCAGCATGCGCTTTTTCTTGTCCGGGTCGGTAAACCAGGAGGGGACGCGCACTTTAGCCAGGTAGTAGTTCTGCCCTTCCTGGAGCGGGATCAGCGCCGAATGGGCATCAATGTTTACCTCATAGAAATCGGACAGCGTCGCCTCCACCGAACCGTATTTGTCCACGGGCCAGGAGTCGAAGCGCAGCTTAACCTTATCGCCTTTCGCCACGCGCCCCACCCCCGTTGCCGGAACATACAGGTACCCCTCCATCGTCGCCGCGGTATTTTTACGGATCACCACCACCACCTCGCTATTTTGCGTAATGGCCCGGCCAGGCGGGAAGTTAATCGCCACCACGTAACCGTCGGAAGGGGCCAGCATCGCCATGGTGGAACTTCCCCGGCTGGACAGGTTGCGATCGATTTCGCTGATGCGGTTTTTCACATACAGCTGCTCTTCGCTCAGAGAGTCAATTTGCGACTGGGTGCTGTCGGTCAGGCTGGTTTTGCGTGCCTCAAGCTCAAGAATAGTGCTCTCCTCCAGCGTCAGGTTGAGCTGCGCATTGAGCACATCATTGTGGCTTTTATCGAGATCCACTCTGGAGACATAGCCCTTCCCGGAGACGGATTTCCACGCCTCGTAGGTGTCGGTGCTGTTTTTTAACAGCGCGCGCAGCTTCTTCACCTTATCGCGGGAAACGGCGATCTGCTTGTCGGTGAGAGCCAGCTGCTGCGCCAGATTTTTGCGATACGACGCAATCGAGTCCTCAATGGCCTGAATGCGCTGCTCGCTGCGCTTCTTCTCCGCTTCCATCTGCTGGCGGTCAAACTGCACCACCGAGCCCTGCTTGCCGCCATAGTCCTGCGACACGGTGAACAGCGGATCGTTTTCCTTCACGTACTGGCCGGGCCGGACGGCAAAATCAACAAGGGTTCCGGACTCTCTGGCGCGCACCTCCACATCGCCCTGCGCCGGGATCAGCACCCCGCGTGCCAGCGTGGTTTCCGAAAAATTAAAGACAATCGCAAAGACCAGCAGGCAGAGAAAAAAGGCGATGAACAAGGTCAGCACGGCTTTCAGCCGTGGCGCGTTGATGTGATAGCTTTTTGAGAAGTGATGCGGGATCAGCGCCCGCCGCTGTCCGCTTCGGTTTTTTAATTTCACGATATGTCATCCATGATAAATCACTGAAAGATCATCCCATGCACTCCAGAGCGTGGGGGTTTTGCGCAGCGCGTTCAGCGTGTCGGCGGCGGCCTGACGGTAATCCTCCGGCGCATACGCCTGACTCTCCAGCCCAAACTCCGCCGCGTGCAGCGAACAGATCGGCAGCAGCGTTCGGACGCTGTAGCCATAGCGCGATAAAAACCGCGTTGAGACGTCCGTTAACCACGCCTTTTGATCCCCTGCCTGGGTGGAGAACAGCGGCGCATCCGGCAGGCGTTCGTCCATCAGCAGCACCGTCACCAGGCGGTGAGGGGCGAAAAACGAGCTGGCGCGTCGGCCTTCGTGCGCGGCCATCAGCTTATGCAGCGCAGGGTGACGGGTAATAAACTGAAAGCGCACATCAGCTGGCGCGGTGGCGAGCAGCGCATCCACGATCAGACCAAAGCCCGCCCAGCGCATGCCCAGTAGCAGGGTGCGAGATGAACTGTAAAATGCCTGCTCCCGCGTCCACTGCGCCACGTACCCGTGCAGATCAAAACGAACGTTGCGCGCCCAAAGCGCGGGCGGGAAGATCTGCTCCACGAAGTTAAACCCGCTCAGCTCATGCGCATTCTGATGCAGAAAATCAGCCGGAACATCGGCCTCCGGGCAACGCATAAACTGGCTGTAGTTTTGCGTGATCCGGTTTGCCAGCAGCGTGCGCCCGGCCTGGCGCGCGCAGAGTCGCGCATAGAGACGCGGCAAAAGCATCATTGCTCACTCTCCCGCAGGGTGCCGTTTTCCATGGTATAGAGACGCCCCTGACAGCCCACCACGTCCGGCGAGTGGGTGACAAACACCAGGCCAATCCCCAGGCTACGCAGGTTCGCCAGCACTTTCTGCGCGGTCGTTTTATCCAGATTCGCCGTCACTTCGTCACAGAGCAGAAGCTTAGGCTGGCTGTACAGGGCGCGCGCCAGAACCAGACGCTGCATCTCCCCGGCAGAGAAAAAGGTGTTCCCCGGCAGCATCTCCGTTTCGTAGCCGTGCGGCAGCCGGGCGACGACGTGATCCACCTCCGCCAGCCGACACGCGGCAATGACCTGCTCTTTATCCGGTGCGCTGTCAAAGCAGGCGATGTTGTCCAGAATCGAGCCGGTGAAGAGAATATCGTCCGCATGGACGATGCGGATGTGCTGACGCAGCGAGGAAAGATCGCACTCCTCAATGGGGATCTTATTGATCCGCAGCGTGCCAGACGATGCCAGCAGCATGCCGGAGATCAGACGCAGCAGCGTGGTTTTTCCCGACCCGCTCTGGCCCACAATCACCGCCTCTTCGCCCTGCTTCAGGGTCATGTTGATATGCTGTAGCGTGGCCTCCCGGCCAGGATAGGCAAATGAGACATCCTCAAATTGCAGACAGACCGGCGAGGTGACAATCCGCTTCCCAAACTGGCTGGTTTCAGAGGGAGCAAACAGCAGGTCGCCCACGCGATCCAGCGGCCCCTTGAGGGCATTTTTGTCCAGCAGCTTCTGCGCCACCTGCACCATGGCATCGGAAAAATAGCGCTTATAGCTGATATAGGCGTAAAGCATCCCGATGCTCATCTGCCCTTCCAGGATCAGCCACGCGCCAAAGCAGACCACCAGCAGCTGCTCGGCATTGATCACCAGCAGCGAAGCCACGTCAAAGCGGGCCAGTAGCCGCTCTTTACGCATCAGCCCGGCGATGTGTTCGCGCTGGGATTTGTCCATCACCGCATCCCGGGCCTGCTCCATGTTGTTCGCTTTGAGCGTTATGATCCCTTTCTGCGTCTCCACCAGCAGAGACTCATACTGGGCGGTGCGCTCGATGGAGTCATCCACCGCGCGTTGATAGGGGCCGATCAGCGAAAAGCGGATCAGGAAAAACACGCCCATCAGCAGCATTGTCAGCAGCGCAATTTTGACGTTATACAGCAGCATAAACAGCAGGCTGGTGACGGCGATCAGGCTGGAAAAGAGAATTTGCACGTAACCATTGCTGATGAACTCCGCGCAGGCGTGGAGCGATTTCTCAATAGCCAGCACGATGCCCGGCGGGCGCGAGCGGAACCAGCTGGTCTGGGTGCGCAGCATGTAGTGGCGCACGGACTGGCTTAAATCGTCATAGGCAATGTTACGCATCAGGATCTCAAGCAGCTGCTTGAGGAATTTACCGATGACTTCAAAGATAAAGACGATAGCGAAGATCGCGGTGAGCAGGATCACCAGATCGCTGTCGCTGCGGGAAATGGCCTCATCCATAATCAGCTGCACGTAGGTGGGGCTTGCCAGCATGGTGATGAGAGTAAAAATACAGAGCACAAACAGCAGCAGCTGGCGCTGGAACAGGCTCGGAGATTTATTGGCTAAACGGCCAAGCGTGAGCTTTTCATCCGGGGATTTCTTTTCGAAGCACGGCGTGGGCTTAAGCTCAAGCACATAGCCGGAAAAGAGTTTTTCCGCCTCTTTCAGACGGTAACGACGCACGCCGCTGGCCGGGTCGTGAACGGTCACGCTGCGGCTGTCGATCTTCACGATGACCACGAAATGGTTGCCGCGCCAGAAGGCGATGAGCGGCAGCTCAGACGTTTCTATTTCAGTGATTTCGCCTTTAAGCACCCGGCCAGACATATTTTTATCGCTGGCAAGGGTCATCAATTCCGCCATTGAGGTTCCCGCATCGGCGGAAACGGAAATCTCCCGGCGCAGCTGGCTGACGGAGACATGGTGGTCGTAGTGCCCCAACACCATCGCCAGGCAGGCCAGTCCACATTCGGTAAATTCATGCTGGCGAATAACAGGGGTCTTACCCTGTTTTTTATACTGAAAGAGCGAAAACATAATGATCCGTGGCTGAAATAAAAAAATGGCCCGGCAATGCGGGCCATGCGTACAACGTGCTTCTCGCTTAGGCGCTGAAGAAACCGCCGATGAAGCCGCCCACCAGGCCGAATACGCCGCCGATGGTGCCGCCCAGCGCGCCTAACATCTGGCTGCCCGCGTTATAGCCCGCGCTTGCGCCCTGAATAGCGGCAGCAAACGGATCCCAACCACCGATGATGGCCTGTGCTTTTTTGAAATCGATAACTTGCATGATACTTTTCCTGTTAACGTGAATTAGTTGTAGCTACCAACCAGCGCGCCCAGGAAGCCCATTGCGCCACCCAGAACTCCGCCAACCACACCGCCAACCATGCCCATGATGCTGGCGCCAGTGTCGTAACCCAGCTGTGCACCTTTAACCAGACCAGCGAACGGGTTTAACGCGCCGCCAATAATGTCTTTCGCTTCTACGAATGAAATCGCTTTCATTTTTATCTCCTGTAGTGATGGATCTTTAGCATGATGCTAAAGGCTAATTTCCTTTTATGAAGGAAAGCGGTTGCTACGGGCAGGTGGTCAGCGGAATGATTTTATTGCCATAAATAATCATCCGCCTTGCAGCCTGCCCGGCATTATCTATTTCCAGCCGTTGCCCCGGTGGAATATATTTTGAATTGTTGTATTGCGTACTGCACCCGACCGAGGAAACATATTTAAAATAGGTATTCCCGGTATTACTCACCACCCCGTTGCTAAACGCATAATCAAAATGTCGTGTCCATGGGCGGACAATCAAAATAGCCTCAAGCGAGACCACCACATCCGACTGGATGCGCTGGCCTTTGCGCGTGATCACCTTTGCCTGGAGCGGCGTCTCGGTGAATTTTACGCGATAGTATCGCTCTTTGTTGTCATGCGGGCCGGTATAATAAAATTTAAAACCCGCGCGTTCACCGCTCCCCAGCGTTAATTGCTTAGGCGAATACATGACTTCGCCGTCTTTTATTTCGGTTTCTTTTCCCTTCTCTTTAGGAACGTCTACCTGAATAAGCGACACGGTATAATTCTGACGCTCGCTGGTATCGTTTTTTATCGGCTGAAAAACAACTTCTCTTTCGGGAAGAAAATCAATATTCAGACTTTCGATAATTAAAGCATTTGCCCCTGTGGAAATGAAGCAATTTATTGCAAAAATAGCCAGGAATTTTCCAGTCATGGTTGATTAATTCCAGGATGCGCTAACATCTATTCTTCCCTGCGCGGTCACTTCACCAAACCAGCTATTTCCGTCATAGGTGGTTTTCGATACCGGATTATCCATAACGAACTGGAGGATCAGCGGTGTTTTCCAGAGCCACATATCGGTCACGCCGGAACTCATTTTGTCCCACTCTTCCGCATGGGTGGCCGGCGCCGGGATCGACAGTACTTCGCCTTTACAGTTGTGCGCCATCAGCGTCTGGCTTTTCCCCACCAGCACGTTGCCCGGAATGGGAACCGTGAAGCCGTTGCCGCTAAAGGCGCAGTAGTCCACCCCATTCAGGCTTTGGGTAGGCCCGGTGACTTTTACCGTGACCGCAATCGCCGCATCTTTTTGCGCCCCGCTGTAGGTGATGGTGTAGGGGATCTCAATGGGCGCTTCGCCGATAATGCCTTTCCCTGAGCCGCCCAGACCGTCAGGATCGAGGGTGTAATCCGGGTTGTCTGGCACAATTTCCAGCCCGGGTTCGATCGGGTTAATCACCAGGCCGCCCCCCGGCTGGAAGCAGAAATCCGCCGCCAGCGAGCTGTTGCCGGGCGTCAGACACAGGCTGACGATATTGCCAATGTTGCTGCCGTCCCCCGCCTGCGCCACGCTCAGAATTAACGCTTTCGGCAAAAAGATTTTAAGGTACGCTTTGCCGCCGTTTTTCTGCGGCGCTGCAAGGAAGGTGTTCGCCAGGACACGCGTATCGCTCAGGATACCGCCGGAGATACTGTACCAGGTGTTTTCATCGAAGGTCAGCTCGGCGGCAAGCCCGGTGCCGCCGCTCATGTGCGATTGCAGCACGCTGTTGACGCGGGAAGAGGTGAGCGCCAGCCCTCCGTTGTAACCGGAGATATCTTCCCCAACAAATGTGTATTCGATCAGGTCGCACAGGACGCCAGAGACCGTGTTACGGGTGTACTTGGTGCAGGTGGCCCCCGTTGATCCATCGACAATCGTCACCTCGCCGCTGATCGGGTCAATACCCAGGTTAAGCGCTCTGGAGTTGGTCATGGTCAGCGTGCCCACCTTGTGAAGCGTATTGGTGGTGGTCACTTTGTTGATGGAGCTGATTTGCGGCGTGGAGGTGATGGTCACTTCATCCCCTGGCGCGGCGTTGAGCAAATAGTTAAAGAACGGATCGCCCAGTACCCAGCGCCCGTATGACGTGCCGGGCTCCATCACCGGCGGCTTAACCACCATCGACGTGTCGGTATAGCTGGTCGTCGGGGTGTACCCCGTGTTGCCGCAGGACGAGGAACACGCCGTCCCTTTAAAGAACGGAGAAGCGCTGGAACCGGTCACCGAAAAGTCGATAGTTAACGCGCTGCCTGCCGGGCCGTTGAAGCTGTTGTCCGGGATGTAAGTGGCGATACCGTTATTCGTTTTCGCACTCAGGGTCGGCCACTCGCGCGAACCGTGTAAAAACGCGGTCGACGTGCTGTTCAGACTAAACAGCCCCGCGCTGTTTCCCGTACCGTTATTGTCCGGGTTATTAATGGCGAAATAGGGCAGCTCCTGCGCCTGGGCCGCCGCGCTCATCAGCAGTAAATTAAGAGCGAATATCTTTTTCATCGTCACGTTCCTGCGTTCCTTTTGCTTCCTGCCAGACGAAATCGCCTTTGTCGCAGGAGATGTCCCCAAGCCACAGCGCACCGCGGTTAGACTCGATGTCCAGGCGCACTTCGCAGACGCTGTCGTCCGGCGTGGCGATACTCAGGACAGGGTTGTTCTTATCAACGTCGATCACGAAGCGTCCGTCGTTTTCCGTCCGGGTCAGCCCGACGTGGTTTTTGATCTGCATGGCGCCAATCGGGGCCCCGTTTGCATCCACAAGACGACCAAACAGAGTGACGATTTTCTTCACCTGCGGCTTCATCACCACGGTATTGCCCGGATAAACCGTGATATGGCGACGCGCATTCGCGCCAATCTCATAGCTTTCCGTACCGGTTTCACTGTTCATCACTTCCAGGTCATAAGCCTGGTATGCCGGCAGCGACAGCCAGGTCTTATCCCCTTTGATGCGTTCTGCCCGGCCGTTAAGCTTCAGGGTCAGCGCTTCATCAGATTTGAGACCGGTACTGACAATCACCCCTGCGCTTTCGGTGCCTTTCCCGGCGGCGATGGCCTCTTTGGACCAGCCCACGCTGCCGTCACTGGTCAGCGTGGAGTTCCAGCCTTTACTCATGCCGCTCTGGACGCTGAGGATGTTGCTGTTCCACGGCGTGTCGAAGTTCACGCTGCCGCCGCCGCTTACGCTGCGATCCTGGCGGCTGTTAAAGGCTTTCGAGACGTTGGCGGTAGCCGATTTCAGGTAATCGCCTTCAAACTGGCGGCTGGCGCTGACGTTCAGCGCCGTGCCGGTATCGCGATTGTGGGAAACGCCAACCGACACGGTATTGCCGAGCGGTATAGCGAAATCGAGCATCACGTAACGATCTTTCTCTTCGTAATACCCGTCGTATTTGTTGCGCGACATTCCCACCCGCAGGCGCGCCGTACCGTAGCGACCGGCGTATAACCCCTGGGAGTAGTCCAGCTGATAGCGTTTATAGCGATAGAGGTCGTCCTCCTGGCGCATCAGGCTCAGGTTGCCCGCCGAGGGCAGACCGAACGACGGCAGGCTAAAGGAGGCGCCCCAGGTATTGCCCTTGCTCTCATAGATATCGAGGAACTTGCCACTGGAGAGCTGTTCATGGGAGTACCACACCGAGCCGATCTGCCACGGCAGGCTGAGATTCGCCCCATAGTTGGCGCGATAGGTTCCGTCGGAGGCGGCCATGGTCTGGGTATTCACCGAGAAATAGCCCGTCAGGTTCAGGGAGGCCCACAGCTCGCTGACGATGTGTTCCCGCATCATGTAGGTGGAGGCGTTCCAGTCGACCATCCCGCTGCGCTTGCTGAACGAGGCTCCCACCAGCGACATGGTGTCTTTATGTTTGGTGTCGTAATCGTAGTAGTAGGTGTTGTCCTGCTCGTTTTTGCGTTTCGCGTATTTTTTATAATTGACGACGGATTTATCGCGGCTATACATCCCGCCCCACATCTGCCAGCGCAGCGTTTCCGACACGTTGCTGGAGAACGGCTTATTTACGGTGTACATGTTACGCGACACGGTGCGGCTTCCGCTCACCACCTCAACTTCGATGCTGTAGATCCCGTAGGGCAGGCTGCTGGTGTCAATTTCATGGTTGCCGACGTCAAAGCGCTGAATGCCGATAAGCTGCCCGTCACGACGAATACGGGCCTCGCCCGCCGTGGGGAAATAGACCACCACCGGCGTCAGAGAGAGCGTGTTATCGCGTTTGCGGGAGTTGGCCTGGTTGCCCATGGAAACGCCGTAGACTTCACCGCCGGAAATCCCGCTGACGCTCGCCAGAGACTGCATCGCCCAGCCGTTCAGCATGCCTGCGGCGTAGCGCATCCCCTGATAGTCGCGCTCCCACATAACCGCATTCATCTGGGTATCGCTGCTGCTCTCGTTGACGTAGCCAGAGCCGTCGATCAGCACATGATCGACGCCCATTGAGATCCAGTTTCTCGCGTTCAGATAGCCCGACGACCAGCTGTCACCGTAGCCGCTCTCGGTGTGATACGCCCCGAGGTTGTAGGAGAACGTGCCGCTCAGGTCGTCAGACTCCGGCGCATCAATGTCCACCTCACGCGGGCGAATATTCACCCCGTAGTCGCTCTGCGACAGATTCAGCAACAGGCGCATTTTTTTCTGATCCAGCTCGAACGCGGACCCCGTGCTTACCGGAATGCGCATCTGGTCATCAAACTGCTTATCGTTAATGCTCTGCAATAACGTTCTCATCTCTTTTGACAGACGAATGCCGTTATCAGACTCCTGGACCTGAACGTCCCTCAGCCCCAGCTTCAGATCCTTTGCAAAGAGCGTCACGTCACCGATACGAACATATTCGCTCGCCGTGCCTTCGTGGTTCCCTTGTTGTGCTGAGTGTGGACGCGTATTCACCAGATAGACGGGAATTTTGATCCCCTGCTCCAGCAGTGCATAAAGCGAGTCGGGAAAACGGTAATTAGCGATAACCACGGAGCTTGAGGCTGCATGCGCAAGCGCGGGCAGCGTGCCGGATGCGCAAGCCATCATCACCGGCAACACTAATTTATTTTTCACCATGCATCCTTACTTAACAGGAATGAACTGTTTCAGGTCCCATATTCCGAGATGAAAATGGTTATCCGTAACGTTGATATCCTCGATAGCGCGCGAGGTCTCTGGCATCAGGTAGAAGTTTTTGCTACACGGCGTGCCGGGGGATTCCGGATTCGGCTTCAGGCAGGTCCCGGTCGCATTGACGCGAAACGAGGTGTTCCCTTTATTGGTTATTTTTCCCGCCACATAGACGAAATCAATCTTCTTATCCCGGGGCTGAACCACCAGAATGGTGCTCACCACCGCGCGCGTCATCCCGGTGCCGTTTTTTGGCGAACTGCTGTCCACCTCTTCGCTTACCCCTTCATCCGTGAAGGTAATGCGGTAGTAACGCTCTTTGTTATCGGCGTTCCCGTGATAGTAAAATTTGACGATATTGCTGGTACCGGCGGGCATCACCATGCGCGTGGGCGTCAGCAACAGTTCGTCCACTTTCTCCGGATTAATGACGATCCCTTCATCCATTGGGCTGCTGATCCGCTGTGCGCGAACAGAAACAATACGCACGCTGTCTGCTTCGTTTTTTATTTCCTTGGCGGTGGAGTCAGCATCCGCAGAAATAATGGTGGTGACTTTTCCCACATTAATGGCCAGCGCGGAGGAAGAGATAAATAATAAAAATAAGAAGGCGGATTTGAGGTTAAACATGCTATTTCCCTAAACAGGGGCTTGCGCCCCTGGATCGATCAGGCCTTAGCCCCAGGTTGCGCGGAACGCAACAGACACGGTCCCTTCCCACAGGCTGTTGGTCAGGTCTTTGAACTCTTTCGCCGTACCGGCATTGTCCTGAGCGGAGTCAACGTAGAAGACGAATTTGTCCTGGCCGGTAATTTCGGTATCTGCCGCCGCGCCTGCGCTGGTGGTCAAGTTCCACAGGCCAGAAGAGACGCCGGTGTTAGAAGAGGAATCAACCAGCGTGGTCCATGCGGTTGATTTCGCCCCCACGGTGCCACCGATAGAGCCCAGGTCGTTACCGCCCCAACGCGCACCCACTTTCAGCTTGGTCGCTTCACCACCCACGCTGAACAGCGTGTTGTTTGAATCGTCGAGGATAGCTTCGAGTTTGAAGCTGGTCGCCGTAGAGTGATCGCCACGGATAGCCACATCAAACAGACCGGTGTCGGTGTTGAAAGATTTGGTGTTGGCGCTGTAAACAAAGTTCAGAGCACGCGTTGGCGTAACAACCAGATCGGATTCGCTGTCTTTGGTCGCGGTTGCCTGCCATGTGGCAGAAGCCGTCGTTTCTGCTGCATTAACTGCGCTCAGGGCAGAAACAGACAGCAGGGAGCCCAGAACGATAGCGTTCAGTTTGTTCATTTATTTAGTCCTTCAAAAAAGAATCCACGTGTATAAAAAGGGGAGCCCCTTTTTCGAGGCGGAGTATAGACAGCCGCAAAATAACGAGGCAATACAGAAAAATTCACTCGACGGAGAGCAACAATAAAAATATAAATAAATTTCTCGTATCTTATTGTTACGTATTGAGTAAATTACTCACTTTCCCGAGTAATAGATAAATATCGATTTTTTAATAAAGAGAAATATCAAGACGTCGGGACAGCCACACACATCATTACAGGCAACACCAGCCCCTTAATTAACCACGCATGTTTTTTTACGCTGGTAATATAGAAGAAGTTGATATTATCAAGTAACATTTCGTTTACAACGCCATCCGGCGCCGCATCATCTTCAGATTTATTCAGCTTTTTATCCTTAATATAAAAGATATTGCTTCCATCGACTTTTTCCACGCTGAGCGTGTAATTTCGGTCAATCAGGTAGCTTTTGCCCTCTTTCTTGAGCACGCCTTTATGAATAACCGTCACAACATCTTTGTTGTTAAACAGGAAAAGCGTGGTTAGCGACATATCGGTTGACTCACCCGTGGAATATGTTTTCCAGGAAATGGTATCTGACTGGCAGCCAAACCCCTCATCCTGCGTTCTGGTAAAATAGATCCATAACAACGCGATGACAGACAGCGCCAGTACGATACTGAACAGTACACTCATTTTAGTCCTTGACATATTTTAACTCCCGGTCAGGCTTCTGTAAGAAATGCAGTTCTTATAATCGTCGATACTGTCCTGCTGATAACAGATGGCCAGGAAATAATTTTCTATCTGCGACTTTTTAAACCTGGAATAGTAAGCATCTGCAACCTGATGTTGACAGTCGATATGTTGACTGGCGATGACCTCTTTTACGTGATTAAAGTAGTGCTGTCGCGGCTGATACATATTCTTATCGATCAGGTATACCGTACACCGGTCCACTTTACCGAGCAGATGCATATCAGAATCTTTCAGGCTCTCGGCATAGGAATCCCTTTGGTGCAACAGTAAAACAGCGGTGCCGATAACGGTAATCAGTAATAAGGTGCAGAGAGAAATAAAGAGTCTGTGCAGCGATATTAATTGTTTAGGCGGATCGGCATCTTTCTTATGCGCTAGCGTATCGAATGATTCAGAGGCAGATTGTTCACTAAGCGTTGAAACAACCGGCGGCCTGACCGTGTGGTGTTCAATATGCGCGGCAAGGCTAAATCCCTTGCCACGTATCGTTTTTATCAGTAAAGGGTCGCATCCTAATGTACGAAATGCTTTTCTGATTTCACTTATGGCAACATTCAGACTCACCGAAGAACCAGAGAAACCATGATCCTCCCAGACCTTCTTTATCAGGTCGTCTCTGTCGAGAGTTTTACCATTATTGATGATAAGTTCATAAAGCAGACGACCCGCCTGGTTAGATAACTTAATGGATGACTCTTCCTCTCCATTAATCATGATCATACCGGTGTCGACTTCATAAAGCATTGTAAGATCAATGAGATACTTCATATTATTATTACGCCATTGTTAAAATTATGTGCATTTGCCAGGCAATAATAAGTCTAAAGTTTGTGTGGTCAAGTCGCGTGATATTAATTGAGAGATGAATTCATAAAGCTTCATTAATTAACAATTATTAAATCATTAATAAAAATATTTGAACCAACGCATTTAGGTTAAAACATTAAAAAAAACTAACACACAAGATTATAATCTTAAACTTTAGAAATTGTTGGAATAATGTTTTGTTATGTACTTTTTTAGTGCAACATAATATCGTCAAAGCATTCTCCCGAGTCGCCATGCGTCTAGCCGGTACATCAGGGACATGTGTAGCCGATTAACATTCATTTTAAATAACACAAATCTTCATGGAGTTTATCATGTTCAAATCGATCATGACCGTATCACTGCTGGCCGCCGCTATTGCCTCTACCAGCGCAGTGGCCGCAGACAATTCGGCGGGTGGTATTATTAACTTTACCGGCGCTATTACCGATACAACCTGTACCATTAACGGCGGTAAAAGCGCAGACTTTACCGTTGCGCTTTCCCCTATTTCGGTAAAAGATGCAGGCACCACGGTTGGCCTGATCACTAAGAATAAAAAATCTATTGCGCTGACTTTCTCAGGTTGTTCACCAGCAGCCGGAACGACCGGCACCCCGCTGAAAGTGTATTTCTCCAGCGCGGATAATATTTCCACTGACGGTAAATACCTGCTGAATAACAGCGTGAACGAAAGCGATGCCAGCGTGGCACGTAATGTCGGTTTTGCGCTAGTGGAGCCAGGTTCGTCCACGCCAATTACCCTGAACCAGCCTTACACCACGGATATTATGGGTACAGCGACCGCGCCAGATTCCGAGACGCTGACGCTGGATGTTTATTATTATAAAACGAACGCCGCTGCCGCCACCGTGGGCGAGTTAAGCTCCAACGTAACGTATACCATTTCCTACCTGTAATAATGATTATTCAGGCTCTGTTTTCGCAGAGCCTGTATTTAAGGTTGCAATCATGCGCAAGGCAATTTTGCTGGCAGGTTTACTGCTAAGCACCGGTCACTCGTGGGCCAATATTGTCATTAATGGCACCCGTGTCCTTTATCCTGAAAATAACAAAGAGGTGATCGTCCAGTTAATGAATACGGGCGATGCGCCCGCTCTGGTGCAATCCTGGATAGATGACGGTGATATTAATTCCACGCCGGAAACAGCCAATGTGCCGTTTTTGCTGTCGCCGCCAGTGATAAAGGTTAACGAACATAATGGCCAACAGCTTCGTATTAAAAAGCTGCCGTCCAGCTTGCCTGCGGATCGCGAATCCGTCTTTTTCCTGAATGTTCTCGACATTCCGCCCAGACCTGAAAATCTGCAAAATCAGAATACCGTTCAGCTGGCGATTAAATCCCGTATCAAACTTTTTTACCGGCCCGCTGCGCTGAAAGGCACGCTGGATGACGCGGTGGCGAAACTGACGCTCGCCGCCGAAGGCGATCGCTTTCGCATTACAAATAACAGTCCGTTCCATATTACGGTCGCCAATATTTCGCTGGGTAAAACGAAATTGCTCCAGGAGTCCCCTATGGTTTCCCCGTTTGGGCAGCTGACGGTCGCCGCAAAAAATACGGTTAAGCGCGGACAGACCTTCCAGCTGATGTATGTGGACGATCTTGGCGCGTATAAAACCCGGACTTTCACCAGTCAGTGATCGGAAAGACTCACCATGAAAATGAAACAAAACAGACTCTGTCTGCTGGCAGTCTGCACGCTTCTGCTTTCGCATAAATCAGGGGCCGTCTCGTTTGATCCCTCCCTGCTTGCTGGCGCATCCGGTGAGTCCGATCTGTCTCGCTTTTCCGAAAACAACGCCATGCCTGCCGGCAGCCAGGAGATGGATATCTACGTAAACGGCAGCTGGAAGGGACGTTATACCGTCATCTACGGCGAGCAGCGTGACGACATCCGCATTGCCTGGAAAGATGCCCGGTCGCTTGGCATCAACACCACGTCCGTGCCTGCGCCCGCCATTGCGCACGGGCAGGTTCAGCTGCGCGATCTGGTTCAGGGCGGTGAAGTCAAAACCGATACCAGCACCCTGAGTCTGGCGCTTACCGTTCCGCAGGCGGCCGTGCTGCGTACTGAAGAAGGTTACATTGCCCCCCAGTTCTGGGACGAGGGGATACCGGCGCTGATGCTCTCGTGGAACACGACCTGGTACAACACCCGCGCGAAAGGCGCTGCGAAAGACACAAATGATGATTTTTATGCCGGGCTGGATTCCGGCGCCAACCTGTTCGGCTGGCAGTTTCGCGACAGCAGCGCCTGGCGGAAAACGGCCAGCGGAGAGAGTAGCTGGCAGAATAATACCCGCTACCTGCGCCGTCCCCTGGCCTCGCTGAAATCCAACCTGACGCTGGGTGACTTTTATATTCCTGGCGATCTGTTTGATTCCCTGCGCGTGCGCGGCGTGTCGCTGGCGTCGGACATGAAGATGCGCCCAAATTCACAGCAGGGTTTTTCACCGGTGGTTCACGGCGTGGCACGGACGAACGCCCTGGTGAAAGTTATCCAGAATGGCAACGTGATCTATCAGGAGAATGTGCCGCCGGGCCAGTTTACCCTCGACAGCATTCAGCCTACCGGCTCCGCGGGCGATTTGCTGGTGGTGGTGCGTGAAGCGGACGGTTCACAGCAGTCCTTCACGGTGCCGTTTTCCGCCGTACCCGGGATGCTAAAAGAAGGGGTGAGTCAGTACAGCGTGGTGGCGGGTAAAGTGCATCAGAACACGCTCGATGCCGAACCCGCATTCATGCAGGCCACGCTGCGCTACGGGTTTAATAACCTCATCACCGGGTATACCGGGACGATTATTAGCGATAACTACCAGGCCGGGCTTGTCGGTACCGGGTGGAACCTTCCCTTTGGCGCGGTCTCGTTTGATGTCACCCACGCCAAAACCACCCTACAGGATCGCACCAGCAGCGGTCAGAGTTATCGCGTGTCGTACAGCAAATTTATCGATACCACCGCCACCAACTTCACCCTGGCGGCCTATCGCTATTCCACTAAAGGCTATTACAGCTTCAGCGACGCGCTCTATTCGCGCGAAGGGTATCAGCGCCTGAGAGCGCAGTACGACGACTATGAAGATCGGTTTGGCGTTGCGCCCGACATGTCGCTAAGCACCTGGGACGCCATGCGCGCGGCGCAGCCCAAGAATACCTTTACGCTTAACCTTAATCAGCGCCTGCTCAATAACTGGGGCACAGTGTTTGTCTCCGGCACACAGCGCGATTACTGGAACTCACAGCAAACCACGCGCGAATACCAGATGGGCTATTCCAACGCCATCGGCCGCGCCAGCTATACCCTGTCGGCCAGCCGGGTACGGAACAGGGACAGTGAAGAAGAGACGCGCCTTTACCTCTCCCTCAGCCTGCCGTTCTCGCTGTTTGATAATAATGCGTGGATCACCTCCAGCCTGACGGCCAGCGATTCGCATTACGAGCAGAGCAATATCAGCATGAGCGGGAACGCGCTGGCGTCGAACCGACTGAGCTACACCCTCTCCGGCAGTAATGCGCGGGGGGGGAAAAATGCGGCAAGCGTTAACGCCGCGTACCGTTCGAACTTCGCGACACTCGGTGGCTCTTACAGCGAATCCTCCGACTACCGCCAGACCGGGCTCAGCGGACGCGGCAGCCTGGTGGCCTACCCGTGGCACGTTCTCGCCTCAAACGAAACCGGCACAACCATGACTATCGTCGATGCGCCAAAGGCGGAGGGGCTGATGGTGAACGGCGATGAAAGCATTATGACGAACCGCGATGGCGTGGCGCTGGTGCCTTACGCCACCCCGTATCGCAAAAACGCCATTACGTTAACTGAAACGGAAAACAGCGCTGGCGCGGAAGTGATCGGCAATATGGCTAACGTGGCTCCTTACGACGGGGCGGTGAGCTATATCCGCTTTGAAACCGACAAGCGCCAGTCATGGGTACTTCATGCGACGCGCGCCGACGGCAAACCGCTGCCCTTTGGCACCGAAGTGCTGGATGAACATGGTGAATCTGTCGGGTATGTCGGACAGGCCAGCGTACTGTATATCCGTGCTGAACGGCCGCCACGCGCGCTCAACGTGCATCTCCGCGGCGGAAAGTGCGAAATCTCCTCCCCGGCCTGGGGGCTGAACAGCCCCTCATCGGTTTGCCATTAATTACGGATTATCAAAATGTTACGATCATTCATGTTCCTGCTCCTCACCAGCGTTAGCGGGATGAGCTATGCCACCTGCTCCGGCAGCAGCATCGTTTATGGCACACCGATTACCATTGATTTATCGGATAAGCTGAGCCCGGCCACGCCCACATGGACCGGCAGCTTTACCACCCAGTACAGCGGCTCGTTCAACTGTACGACGGGTAATAGCGAATTTTCTTACACGCCGATCCTCTCGACCGACAGCAAATACGCGACCATCCTCGGATTCAGCAACAACAAGTATATGGTGCGGGCGGAGATCACCAATCCCCCGGCCAATAAAACCCTGTCTGCCAGCGGTAGCCATACGGCGTCTGAGCTGAATACACCGTTTACGGTTCGCTTCACCCTCGTTAACCAGAGCGGCACCACCCTGACGGGGGATACGGCGAACATGAGCGACGTTCTGTTCGTCAGCGACATGAGCGGGTTATCTATCTGGGAAATCATCACCTGGCCAATCAATCAGGTCATCAAGATAGCGCAGTGGTTATTCAGCGGGTTCAAGTGGCCTTACGACAACCGCGATATGTTTGGTCAGCCGATGATCATCAAATACGCGCCGAAACTGACTACCTGTTCCTTTGATAATGCGGGGCTGACCGTGGCGCTGCCGACGCTCGGCATTCCCCAGCTCAGTGCATCCTCACAGCCGGGGCTGACGCCTTTTTCACTGAACATGAGCTGTCAGAACGTCGGGGTTAATGGCAATTCCGATCGGGCAATTGAGATGTTTCTGTCCAGCACGCAGCTGCTTTCGACCGACAGCTCGGTGCTGATCGACAGCAGCAGTAGCGCGGCGCAGGGCGTGGGGCTCCGCCTGATAAAACGTGACGCCCCGCAAACGCCGGTGACCTTCTCTAACTCGACCACCAGCCGTGGCAACGCCACAATGATCTTCAGCGTGGCGGCTGGCGCGGCGCTGGACGAACATTTCACCCTTCCGATGGCGGCGTACTATTACGTGTGGGCACCCGCCCAGGTGAGCCAGGGTAAGATCAATACATCGGCTACGCTGAATATTATCTACCCCTGATGTGGACTATTCCTCCATCTTTCCAACCGTCTGCACATACTTAATCAGTTCGCTGTGGTTGGAAAGATTCAGCTTTTTCATCGCATTATGCTTCTGCGTCGCAATAGTACTGACCGAACGGTTTCGATGACGGGCAATCTCCGTCGTTGAAAATCCTTCCACAATAAGATGAAGCACCTCCCACTCTCTGGCCGAGAGGATGGAGCGCGCCCGGGAGCCGGACCGCATTACCCGCCTGAGCCACGAAGAGATCGACGGTTTTTGCCCGTCCGCCATGAGCAACGCGGGTAATTCCTTTTTCAGTTCAGTCAATTCATCCTGCTGACTGATGGTTAATTCAAATTTCATCTCCAGAACTTTTTTTAACAGCCCGTAAGGCAGCTCGGGCACCAACAGAACACGCCTGACGTGATGGGTTTTACATAAAGATGTAAAACGGCTGCTGACCTCCGCACTCCACTCTTTATGATTAAGCAGATAATTAAATTCAGTGAAGAAAACATCCACTTTATTATCCGCCACCGCCGCCAGCGCCTGTTCTGTGGAATCGACCTGAGTAATGTTCAGTACGTAATCGGGTAAAAGATCCTGGAGCGCCCGGAATATTATCTCTTTAAATATATTTATTTTGTAAAACACCATTACCCTTACGATACGTTCAGTATTATTCATGTCTTTTCTAAATTCTCGTGACCGGAGGAAAATGATAATAGTTTATGTACTCACCACTCACAACCTCTTCGCGCCAGGATTTTATCCTTCTCAGGCTTAAAAATCTGAACAAGGACATTAAATTCATAGAAAAAATTCTATTTTATTCTGCGCGCCGTTTCCCCTTGCAGATAAAGCCTTGTCGATAACCCTGCCACGATCACAATTTTTCTTACAGCAATAGCATTAAGCCACTGAAAAATCGGTGGATTAACCCCATTAATTAACCGTCGAATGCTTATTATCCGCTCATTTACAGAATAAAAATCTGGCATGAATATTATTAGAAGATTAAAACAATTGCATATACCATTAAAACCCTTTTTCAATTTTATCTTCCTCTAATAATTGGCATCAGCTTTACTCGACGGTTTGTATTGGCTTACATTGATGCCATCGCATCGCGTTATTTAAAAAAGTGCTCGCTATTCTTTTAATAAGAGAGTGCGAACCGCCATTTTCTCTTATATGGACTGTTTACTCAGCGAAAGGAGAATGCCAATGCAAAATAAAAAAACAATTCACGTTGCCGTTGTTGACAGCTGCGAATTCACGATGATTGGCCTGCAATCGCTTGGAAAGCGTGAGCCTGATGAAAAACACGACGTTATTTTCCATGGGTTTACCCATATCGAAGAACTTGCTATGAGTGAACAACTCTTTGATATCATCATTTATGATCCGTTGAATACGCGTCATTTCCGGGTGACGACAAATGACGACATTCTCTGCATTAAACAGAAACAAGTGACGGCGAAGATCTATATCTATTCGTTATCCGCCGGCTATTTGAAATTTAAACATGTTGATGGGGTAATCAGTAAAAGAGTCTCCCTGGGGGATATCAAAGCGCTGTGGCAAATACTGATGAGCCAGACGCCGCAAGAGTCTGGCCGTTACAATGTAGGCATGACGACCCGCTTACGCACCCCGGCGAGGCTGTCCAGCGAGGAGGCCAGCGTATTGCGCGGCTATTCCTGTAATCTCAAAACCAAGCAAATCGCCCGTCAGCTGGGGTGTAACGTCAGGCTGGTTTACTTTTATAAGAACAACGCCATGAACAAGCTTAAAGCCGTGCGTGGCCCCTCGTTTTACCAGAGCATTCGCTGGATCCTGAATTAAGAATTTGACCGTGTGTCGTTTGCCTTTTGTTCCCGTGTCCGCGGGAACCTTTTTTTCATTTTCTGAAGGCTGTTCCATGTATACCGTTCTTCCCTCTCCCCTGTTGCAACGTATCTCAGGGCTGCGCTTCCAGCCGCTTGTCGATCTTCATTCGGGCCAGGTGTTCGCGCATGAAGTGCTTGTGGAGATCCGTAACGTCAATCTTGAGGTGCTGTTTGCCTCGCTGCCCTCGCGCAGCGCGCTGCAAATCTTCTTCTGGCAGGCCAACACTCTCTTACAGATACCCGCCCGGGACGGTTACTGGCTAAACCTTCCGGCAGAGCACCTTCTCGACGAACGCGCTATCCGGTTGTTGCTGGCGTTACGCCATCAGCAGCGGTTAACGATTGAAATTCAGGATCCCCTGACCATCACACGGCTGAGCGAGGCTGAGCAACGTCATCTTCATGCCACGCTTGTTCGGTTAAAAGAGGCGGGATGGCAAATCTGGCTGGACGATTTAACCCGGGAGTTGGCTGAGGCGTTCGCGCGGCTTGCGCTACCGCTGGATGGGGTAAAAATTGACCGTTCAGCACTGCGCGAGCGCGCGCCGCTTGCCCCGTTTGTGCAGGAGGTCAGGACAGGTATCGCGCAATCAATTCTTATCGAAGGCATCGAAAACTCGCGGGATCTGGCGCGCGCCCGCACGTCCGGCGCACAGTCTGGCCAGGGTTTTCTGTGGCCCGAAAGCCGAACCGATGCCCGCGTAACGCTTTGACGGCCAGCGGAGCGCTGGCCTTTTTACCGGGGCTTACCAGCCCGGCACCGCGCCACCGTTAAAAAGGGTCTCTGCCGCTTTCGCCACTTCCGGCGACTGATAGGACTGGATAAATTCCTTCACGTTTTCAGCGTCTTTGTTCTCTTCACGCGTGACCACAATATTCACATAGGGTGAGTTTTTGTCTTCAATAAAGACGCTGTCGTGTACCGGAGACAGCCCCGTTTGCTGGAGATAGGTGGTACTGATGATGGCCACATCCACTTTCGGATCGTCCAGCACGCGCGGCAGCTGCGCCCCTTCCAGCTCCATAATCTGTAAGTTTTTCGGGTTCGCGGTAATATCCAGCGCCGTTGGCAGCAGGCCAACATCCGGTTTAAGGGTAATCAGCTTCTCTTTTTGCAGCAGCAACAGCGCGCGACCAAGGTTGGTGGGATCGTTTGGAATCGCAATGGTTGCGCCGTCCTTCAGCTCAGACACCGATTTAATCTTTCGGGAGTAACCCGCCATCGGGAAGACGAAGGTATTGGCCACGGCGACCAGCTTGTAATTGTGCGCCTTGTTATCTTCTGCAAGGAAAGGGCGATGCTGGAAGACGTTGGCGTCCAGTTCGCCCTGGTTGGTGGCATCGTTGGGTAGCAGCGAGCCGCTAAAGCCCACCAGCTCAACATCCAGACCGTATTTCTCCTTTGCCACCTTTTTGGCGACTTCCGCCACGTCCTGCTCAGCGCCATTGATTACGCCGACTTTAATGTGTCTGGCATCATTGCCGCCCTGGTCACAGCCCGCGAGCAGCAGGCCAGTCAGGAGAAGCACACCCATTCGAAGTTTCACGAGACAGTTCCTTTTGAAAGACGTTTTGAAGACTATATCGACAACGAGACGGCAGGCTAAAAAACGAAAAGGAATCAGTAAGACGGTTAAGTTATATGCGGCCTGTTGCCGGGTGGCGCTGCGCTTACCCGGCCTACGTGACGGGGGAAGTGTAGGCCCGGTAAGCGTAGCGCCACCGGGCGATGGGCATCAGGCTACGGTAGTCCAGGCGCAAGCAGAACCGCTAACCTCACGCCTGCCGACGCAGCGGCGCTTCGCGCAAAAACCACGACAACACAAACGCCAGCACCATAATCCCCGCCGCCAGCATGAACACCGCATGGATCGCCGAGCCGAACGCATCCAGATAGTCCAGACGCAGGGCATCAGGCAGATGGTGTATGGCAACGGGATTAAGTTCACGCGGCAGTTCCGCCCCTTCAGGCAGCCTGTCGATCAGACCTGATTGCAGAATATGGGTGAACACCGCGCCAAACAGCGCAACGCCAATCGCCCCGCCAATGGAGCGGAACAGCGTCACCCCAGACGTCGCGACGCCGTATTGATCGGCTGACACGCTGTTTTGCACCGCCAGCACCAGCACCTGCATCACCAGCCCCAGCCCCATGCCCAGCACGCCGGTAAACAGGTAAAGCTGCCAGGTTGGGGAGGTGATTGAAATGCGCGTCAGTAACATCATCCCCACCACGCCGAGCAGCGTGCCGAGGATCGGGAACAGACGATATTTCCCGGTACGGCTGATGATGCGCCCGCTGATGATGGAGGTGAGCAACAGCCCCCCCATCAGGGGGATGAGCTGCAAACCGGCCTGCGTCGGCGTGGCGTCTTTTACCACCTGTAAATAGAGCGGCAGGAAAGTGACGGAGCCAAACAGCGACATGCCGATAATAAAACCGATCAGGCTACAGAGCAGGAAGCTGCGGTCGCGGAAGAGCGACAGCGGGATAATCGGCTCCCACGCCAGCCGCTCTTCGTAGATAAACCCGGCGATCCCCGTCAGGCCGAAGGCCAGAATGCACCACAGCTGCGGGTCGCTCCATTGGCGGATCGTCCCCCCCTCGGTGGTAAACAGAATGATGCACAGCAACGCCATGCTGAGGTAAATCGCCCCCAGGTAATCAATCTCATGCTTGCTGCGCCGCTCGCTGCCGTGGAAAACCGCGCCAATCACCAGCAGCGCAAACAGCCCCAGCGGCAGGTTGATGTAGAAAATCCAGCGCCAGGATGCGTGCTGAACGATAAACCCGCCGATCAGCGGCCCTATCACCGTCGCCAGGCCAAACACGCCGCCAAACAGCCCCTGATAGCGACCCCGATCGGCAGGCGGGATCACGTCCGCCACGGCAGCCATGCTGATCACCATCAGACCCCCGCCCCCCAGCCCTTGCAGGGCGCGCATCAGCACCAGCTGGGTCATGTTCTGCGCCAGACCGCACAGCGCGGACCCCACAAGGAACAGCACAATCGCGATTTGCAGAACGAATTTTCGGCCAAACAGATCGCCGAATTTGCCGTAAAGCGGCACCACGATGGTCGAACTGAGGATATAGGCCGTTACCACCCACGAGAGTTTATCCAGCCCGCCCAGCTCACCCACGATGGTCGGCAGCGCGGTGGAAACAATGGTCTGATCCAGCGCCGAGAGCAGCATCACCAGCAGGAGTGCGCTGAACAGCAGCTTAATCGACGGCGCCTTTTTCGCAGGTTGAGTCATTACGTCGGACTCCATAAGACATCACTTGAAATTAATTAATCGTATAATTAATATTTGTGGAAGTGATGAATAAGATCAAGAGATACGGTGACCATGTCAGCACAAAAGGACAATTCTGAACCCCGCCGCCCCGGTCGGCCACGCGGCGGCAAGCGCGTTACCGCCAGCCGTGAACAGCTGCTGGATATCGCCCTGAATCTCTTTTCCCGCCAGGGGATCGCCAATACGTCGTTGAACGCTATTGCCCGCGAAGCAGGCGTGACGCCCGCCATGCTGCACTACTACTTCAACTCCAGAGAACAGTTGCTGGATGCGATGATTGAGGAGCGCTTCCTGCCGTTACGCGAGCGGATCGGGGCGATTTTCGCCGACAACCGGGATTCGCCGGTGGATGCCCTGACGGAAATGGTCAGGGTGCTGGCCGAACTGGCGGAAAAGTATCGCTGGTTTGCCCCGCTGTGGATGCAGGAGGTGATTGGCGAGATGCCGGTACTGCGCACCCATTTGCAGGCACGCTTTGGCGATGAGAAATATCACACCACGCTGGCAACCATCAAAGGCTGGCAGCAGGAAGGAAAGCTGAATCCGGCGCTGGCCCCCGAACTGCTGTTCACTACGCTGCTGAGCCTGGTGCTGGTGCCGTTCTCCCGCATGCGCAATGACGAGAGGCTTAGCGCCCTCTCGCCGGAGATCGTGGTGCGCCACGTGTTAGCCGTGATAGGCACCGGGATCGGCGGTTAAAGATTTTTGGACAGATAGTGTCTCTGCATTCCCTGATAAGGGTAATCCTGCAAGGACATCTGCACCTGATAACCCTGTTTTTCATAGAACGGACGCGCCTGGAAGCTGACCGTATCCACCAGCGCGTGACGACAGCCTTTGCGACGGGCCTCCTTTTCAGCCGTTTTGATAAGCTGGCTTCCCACACCCGTACCCCGCACGCTGTCACTGACCCACAGATAGTCGATGTTCAGCCAGTCGCCTTTCCGTACGCCGATTAACCCGCCCAGCATGACGCCATTGTCGTCTCGCATATATACGCCAATATCGCCACTAAACGTCGCCAGATCTAAATACTGAGCGTTATAGGCTCTTAGCCCCGTTAATAATTCTTCTTTTTCTTCAGCCGTGACTTTATCTGTAATGCTCAGGTGCATAAATCTCTCCTTATTTTCAGCGCAATCTGAATATCTCACAGCTTAACCTTCATAAAAACTCCTTATTTCCTCCATTGTTTAAACAAGGAAATATTCATTCAATATGTAAATAAAAAAAACCTTTCCAATAGGCTCCGAAAACGTATAATGAGAACGATCATTCTCACTTTTTACGGTAGCCGACGATGAGCACAAAGCTGGAAGAACGACAAAAACTACGGCAGGACGAAATCATCACCGCCGCGCGCCGCTGCTTTCGCGCCAGTGGATTTCACGCTGCCAGCATGTCGCAGATCGCCAGCGAAGCCAGGCTCAGCGTCGGACAAATCTATCGCTATTTCAGTAACAAAGACGCGATCATTGAAGAAATGATCCGGCGCATTATCGACTCACGTATTGAGGAGATGCAGGGCAAAACCCTGGTTGAAGGGATGCCGCAGGCGCTTGCCTGGCGCCAGACGCTTAACGAAGATGATGACGCGCTAATGCTCGAAATGTCCGCAGAGGCCACGCGCAATCCGCTGGTGGCAAACATGCTGATCGAAGCCGAAGCCCGCATGTTCGCCAACGCCTGTGAGCACCTTAAAAAGCAGTTCCCCCACCTGAGCGATGAGCATATTCGCTGCTGCGTGGAGATTACCGCTGTGATGATCGAAGGCACGATTTACCGTCGACTCACGCCTTTAAAAGTACCGTCAGAACAATTAGAGCCCATATACCAGAATATTTTAAATATGCTTTTCTCTGCGAAGTAATCGCATGTGAATAATTAGCGGAAATAATTAATTTCCCTTTTTTCATTTCTGGCTCTGCCAGAGATGCGGGATCGCTGTGCTTTTAATTAGCCCTCCTCCCTGTTAAGCGATTAACAGGGCAGGCTTCGTTCACCCTGGAAAAAGATTATGAAAACCATAACAACCTCCATCGCAGCATTACTCCTCCTGACAGGGTGCGATAATGCGCAAACATCTGCTCCTCAACGTCCTCTTCCGGAAGTGGGGATTGTCACACTCATGAGCCAGCCGGTGTCCGTCGTTAGCGAGCTGACCGGCCGCACCGCCGCCGCGATGAGCGCCGAAGTGCGCCCTCAGGTGGGCGGCATTATTCAGAAACGGCTCTTCACCGAAGGCGATACGGTCAAGGCCGGGCAGGCGCTGTATCAGATCGATCCTTCCAGCTACCGCGCCGCTTATAATGAAGCTGCCGCCGCACTGAAACAGGCGCAGGCGCTGGTGCAGGCCGACTGCCAGAAAGCCCGACGCTATGCGCAGCTGGTGAAGGACGACGGCGTATCACGTCAGGATGCGGAAGACGCGAAGTCCACCTGTGCGCAGGACAAGGCCAGCGTCGAGTCAAAGAAAGCCGCGCTGGAAAGCGCCCGCATTAACCTCAACTGGACCACCGTCACCGCGCCGATTGCCGGACGTATCGGCATCTCCTCTGTGACTCCCGGCGCGCTGGTGACCGCCCAGCAGGATACCGCGCTGGCCACCATTCGCGGGCTGGACAGTATGTACGTCGATTTAACCCGTTCCAGCGCCGATCTGCTGCGTTTACGCAAGCAAACCCTCGCCAGCAACAGCGATACGCTGAACGTGTCGTTGATTCTCGAAGACGGCAGCAGCTACAGCGAAAAAGGCCGCCTGGCGCTGACCGAAGTGGCGGTGGATGAGTCTACCGGCTCAGTTACCCTGCGCGCCGTCTTCCCGAACCCGCAGCATCAGCTTCTGCCGGGCATGTTCGTCCGCGCCAGAGTGGATGAAGGCATCATGAATGACGCGATCCTCGCCCCGCAGCAGGGCATCACTCGCGACGCCAAAGGCACCGCCACCGCGCTGGTGGTGAACGCCAGCAACAAGGTCGAACAGCGTCAGCTGGAGACGGGTGACACCTACGGCGACAAATGGCTGGTGCTGAGCGGTTTGAAGGCTGGCGATAAGCTGATTGTGGAAGGCACCGATAAAGTCACCGCCGGGCAGGAAGTGAAAGCTGAAGAGATGAAAACCAACGGAGGAAACGCCTGATGTTTTCCCGTTTCTTCGTGCGTCGCCCGGTCTTTGCCTGGGTTATCGCCATTCTCATCATGCTCGCCGGAATGCTGGCGATCCGCACGCTGCCCGTTGCGCAGTACCCGGACGTGGCTCCGCCGTCGATCAAAATCTCCGCCACCTATACCGGTGCCTCCGCACAGACGCTGGAAAACAGCGTGACGCAGGTGATCGAGCAGCAGCTCACCGGGCTGGATAACCTGCTCTACTTCACCTCCACCAGCAGCTCGGACGGGTCGGTGAGTATTAACGTCACGTTTGAACAGGGAACCGATCCGGACACCGCTCAGGTACAGGTGCAGAACAAAGTCCAGCAGGCGGAATCGCGCCTGCCGACCGAGGTGCAGCAGTCCGGGATCACCGTCGAAAAATCCCAGAGCAACTTCCTGCTGATCATGGGCGTATATGACAAAACCGACACCGCCAGCAGCTCGGATATCGCCGACTGGCTGGTGAGTAATATGCAGGATCCGCTGGCGCGCGTGGATGGCGTCGGTAGCCTACAGGTGTTCGGTGCAGAATACGCGATGCGCATCTGGCTCGACCCGGCGAAGCTGGCGTCGTACTCGCTGATGCCCTCCGACGTGCAGAGCGCGATTGAAGCGCAGAACGTGCAGGTTTCCGCCGGTAAAATCGGCGCGCTGCCCTCGTCGAACGCCCAACAGCTGACCGCCACCGTCCGCGCTCAGTCGCGTCTGCAAACGGTCGATGAGTTCAAAAAGATCATCGTCAAGAGCCAGTCCAACGGTGCGGTGGTGCGCATCAGCGACGTCGCGCGCGTGGAGATGGGCAGCGAAGATTACACCGCCACCGCGAAGCTGAACGGCCACCCGGCGGCGGGTATGGCGGTGATGCTCTCACCGGGCGCCAACGCGCTTAACACCGCCACGGCGGTAAAAGATAAGATCGCCGAGTTCAAAAAGTCGATGCCGGAAGGCTACGACGTGGCCTACCCGAAAGACAGCACCGAGTTCATCAAGATCTCCGTTGAGGACGTGATCCAGACCCTGTTCGAAGCCATTATCCTCGTGGTGGTGGTGATGTACCTGTTCCTGCAAAACATCCGTGCGACGCTGATCCCGGCGCTGGCGGTGCCGGTGGTGCTGCTGGGCACCTTCGGCGTGCTGGCGCTGTTCGGTTACTCCATCAACACCCTGACGCTATTTGCGATGGTGCTGGCGATAGGGCTTTTGGTGGATGACGCCATCGTGGTGGTGGAAAACGTCGAGCGTATTATGCGCGACGAAGGGCTGCCCGCCCGGGAAGCGACCGAAAAATCGATGGGCGAAATTTCCGGCGCGCTGATCGCCATTGCGCTGGTGCTCTCTGCGGTATTCCTGCCGATGGCCTTCTTCGGCGGCTCTACCGGGGTCATTTACCGCCAGTTCTCGGTCACCATTATTTCGGCGATGTTCCTCTCCGTGGTGGTGGCGCTGACCCTGACGCCCGCGCTGTGCGGCTCGATCCTGAATCACACCGCTCCGCACAAAAAGGGCTTCTTCGGCGCGTTTAACCGCTTCTACAGTAAGACCGAGCACGGCTATCAGAACAAGGTGCTGCGCGCCCTGCGCCGTTCCGGTGGCATGCTGGTGATCTACGCCCTGCTCTGCGGCGCGATGGGGTTCGCCATGCTAAAACTGCCGGGCAGCTTCCTGCCAACCGAAGACCAGGGTGAAATCATGGTGCAGTACACCCTGCCTGCCGGCGCAACCGCGGTGCGTACCGCCGAGGTAAGCCGCCAGGTACGCGAGTGGTTCCTCACCAAAGAGAAAGCCAATACCGACGTGATCTTCACCATTGAAGGCTTCAGCTTCAGCGGCAGCGGCCAGAACGCCGGGATGGCGTTCGTCTCCCTGAAAAACTGGTCAGAGCGCAAAGGCGATGAGAATACCGCCCAGGCCATTGCCCTGCGCGCCACGCAGGAGCTGAGCACCATTCGGGATGCCACAATTTTCGCCATGACGCCCCCGGCGGTGGATGGTTTAGGCCAGAGCAACGGCTTTACCTTTGAGCTGATGGCCAGCGGCGGCACCGACCGCGACGCGCTGCTGAAACTGCGTAACCAGCTGATTGGCGAAGCCAACCAGGACAACTCGCTGCACGCCGTGCGCGCCAACGATCTGCCGCAGATGCCGCAGCTTCAGGTGGATATCGATAACAACAAAGCCGTGTCGCTGGGGCTGTCCCTGAGCGACGTCACCGACACCCTCTCCAGCGCCTGGGGCGGGACCTACGTGAACGACTTTATCGATCGCGGCCGCGTGAAAAAGGTCTACATCCAGGGCGACAGCGACTATCGCGCCGTGCCGTCGGATCTCAACAAGTGGTATGTGCGCGGCAGCGACAGCACCATGACCCCGTTCTCCGCCTTCGCCACCACCCGCTGGGAGTATGGCCCGGAAAGCCTGGTGCGCTACAACGGCTCGGCGGCGTATGAGATACAGGGCGAAAACGCCAGCGGCGCGAGCTCCGGCACGGCGATGAGCAAAATGGAGCAGCTGGCAAACAGCCTGCCGTCCGGCAGCACCTGGGCGTGGAGCGGTTTGTCTTTGCAGGAAAAACTGGCAAGCGGTCAGGCGATGAGCCTCTATGCCCTTTCCATTCTCGTGGTGTTCCTGTGCCTGGCGGCGCTGTATGAGAGCTGGTCGGTGCCGATTTCGGTCATCCTGGTGATCCCGCTTGGGGTGCTGGGTGCGGCGCTTGCGGCCTCCCTGCGCGGCTTGAGTAATGACGTCTACTTCCAGGTGGCGCTACTCACCACCATCGGCCTGTCGTCGAAGAACGCCATCCTGATTGTCGAGTTTGCCGAAGCCAAAGTCGCAGAAGGTTACTCCCTGACGCGCGCCGCCCTGCGGGCCGCCCAGACGCGTCTGCGTCCGATCATCATGACCTCGCTGGCGTTTATCGCAGGCGTGACGCCGCTGGCGATTGCCACCGGCGCCGGGGCCAACAGCCGCGTGGCGATCGGTACCGGTATTATCGGCGGGACGCTGGCCGCGACGCTGCTGGCCATCTTCTTTGTTCCTTTATTCTTTGTACTGGTGAAACGTCTGTTCTCCGGTAAGCACGCAAACCGGAGGTCATAATGTTTCGTGTAACCGTATTAACGTTAGCGCTGCTGAGCGCGGGCTGTGTGTCATTAGATCCCACGTATCAGCGCCCGGACGCCCCCGTCCCGACGACGTTGCCGGGCGCCCATGGCGAAGCCAACGCCGTGGTGAGCCAGTGGCAGCAGGTGATGAATGATGCGCGGTTGAAAAGCGTGGTGACGATGGCGCTCAACAGCAACCGCGACGTGCAAAAAGCGATTGCGGATATCGACGCCGCCCGTGCCCAGTATGGCGAAACGCGCTCGTCCCTGTTCCCGACGGTGGACGCGGAACTGAGCCACACCCGCAGCCGCACGCTGGCGAGCGGTGTCGCGACAAGTGACGAAGCCAACGGCGCGGTCTCCAGCTTCGAACTGGATCTGTTTGGCCGCAACCAGAGCCTGTCGCGTGCCGCGCGTGAAACCTGGCTTGCCAGCGAATTCACCGCGCAGAACACGCGCCTGACGATGGTCAGCGAGCTGACCACGGCCTGGGTGACGCTGGCGGCGGATAACAGCAATCTGGCGCTGGCGAAGTCCACCCTGGAGAGCGCCGCAAACTCACTCAAGATTGTGAAGCGCCAGCAGGAAGTAGGCGTGGCAGCGGCAACGGACGTCAGTGAAGCGATGGCGGTTTACCAGCAGGCGCGCGCCAGCGTGGCGAGCTACCAGACGCTGGTGATGCAGGACAAAAACGCTCTCAACCTGCTGGCGGGCGATACGGTGCCCGAGAACCTGCTACCCGGCACGCTGGAGAGCCTGAGCGACAACGCCATCACGCTGATCCCGGCGGGCGTCAGCT
>NZ_QFRV01000163.1:0-3715 GCF_004136805.1 Enterobacter cloacae complex sp. GF14B | reverse complement strand
TTTCGACACGGCGGTTCAGCGCACGCCCTTCCGCCGTGTCGTTGGTGGCGACAGGACGGCTTTCACCATAGCCCTGCACCGCAAAACAACTCTCCGGCACGTCGCCGGTATCCCGCATCCAGTCGCGGACCGACTCCGCACGCTTAAGCGACAGCACCTGGTTGAACGGGTCATCCCCGGTGCTGTCGGTATGGCCCGCCACCACAATCAGCCAGCCGGGCTTCGCCTTGATCCCCACAAGCGAGTTCACCAGCAGCTTTGTTGAGGCGGGTTTAAGCGCCCACTTTCCGGTATCGAACAGCGACATGCTGTCGAGGCGGACAGTCTGCGGCCCCTGCACGATTTTCTTAATCACCGGACGAAGTGGCGGCGGTGGCGTCCAGCTATTAATG
The DNA here is from genome assembly GCF_004136805.1 of Enterobacter cloacae complex sp. GF14B. NCBI lineage: Bacteria > Pseudomonadati > Pseudomonadota > Gammaproteobacteria > Enterobacterales > Enterobacteriaceae > Enterobacter > Enterobacter cloacae complex sp. GF14B. The sequence goes on along the minus strand of NZ_QFRV01000163.1, from coordinate 3,323 downwards.
GCGGCTTCTACCGGCGGGATCAGACGCATGCCCTGATACAGGCCGAGCCCGTAACGCAGTGGCTCGCCACGCCGCAGCCAGTCGTCCAGCAGGCGGCTGTCTGCCCGCAAACGCTGCTGCGCCTGCTGCTTCGGCTCAGGTGGCGTGCCGCTGAGACGGTGGTATACGGCAAGGTGGTCGCCCACGCTGCGCACCAGCCGCTGGTTGTTGATAAAGGAAGCCAGCATCGCCAGCGCAAGGAAGACAAAGCTGATACCCCCGGCCAGCCGCATATTCTGCATCCGGCGGCTGATGCCGTGGCGACGCGGCAGGTACGGCAGCAATACCTCCGGCAGCGGCAGTAAATCCGGTGCAAAGACAGGTTTCGGGCAAAGCGTGGTGATACCGGCTATCTGCTGCTGCCAGAGGTTATCCTCTGTTGCGGCGATCGGTGTCAGACAGATACCTGCCGCGCAGAGATTCAGCTGCGGAAGCTCACCCTGTCTGGCGCTGAGTGGCCGGGTGAGGTGGTGCGCCATCAGCGCCAGTATGCTGTCCAGCCACAGCGTGTCATAAAGGCGTGAGGCGCGGCTGCCGCTCTCCCACTGCCAGTCCGTCACCGGCAGGGCGACATGTCCGTTCTGCCGCACCCGCACGCCCGGTAACTCCGGTGTGACGGTTAACCACTGCGCCTCTTCTTTAGAGTGAAGGTCAGGTGGCGTCACCCAGGCCACGCTCCATACCGGTGGAACACCGTTCAGCCAGTTCCGGCACTGCGTAATACTGCGTCGCCAGCCACGGAGCGTCTGCGCCAGTGACTCTTCCGACGTCTGCTGTTCCGGTATCAGCGCCAGCAATACCGAGACCTGCGACACCAGCGCCGGACGGACAGCCGCCAGATGCTGCGCCAGCAGCGGCAGCTGTTCTGCGTTTTGCGCGTGTATGTACCAGCCCTGACGGGTTTCACGATAAACGGTATCGGGAGGGAACAGGCTGGTCGTATCGCCGCAGACCAGCACCACCGCACCCTGAAAATCTTCCGGGGGCAGGACATGCTCCGTTACCGGTATGACGAACTGGCGACGCCGCCACCGATGCCATAGCGCCGCGCCGCAGACCAGCAGAATACAGATGCTAAGCACAGAACGGCTGACGGTGGAAAGCGGCCAGAAACCCACGACCAGCCACAGGGCAAGGACAGCAGCAAACAGTGTGAGTAGCGTTCGGGTGAGTTGACGCATCCGTTATCCCTGCCCCGCAATCTGCGCCACCATCTGCGACAGCACAGAGGAGAAGGTGAACCACAGCGCCGCCAGCACCACCACGCCCGCCGCCCAGCCCAGCCAGTACATCCGGCGTCCGCTGCGCAGGCGGGATGCCCTGACCACCACAGGCGTTTCCTGGGTCAGCGCAAACGGCGGTACGCGCTCACTGAGCGCGCGCACCACATCCTCACGCCGCTCATCATCCTGCGTGCGGTACTGGCCGGTGAAGCCCAGTTGCAGAGTGCGGTACAGACAGGTCAGCACTGCCACATCCGGCGCAGGTTCGCGCAGGGCCGTACGGATACGCTCCCATAGCTCTTCTCCTGCATTCAGGGTACGGAAAAACCGCGCCTGAAGTGGGTCTTTTCGCCACTGGCGGTAACCGTCATCCTGTTTATCCCGGTTCAGCACGCTCTCATCCATCAGGGCGCAGTACGCATACAGCATATGTTCGCAGGACGTGGTGCTGTACCCGGCTTTGTTCAGTGATTCACGCGCGGCGTTCACCCACCGGCAGGCCCGTCGGTACAGCGCTTCGCCGTCCTTTACCTCCTGGCCGCTGCGCAACTGGCTGACCATCAGCCAGCCCGGATAAAACGTTTTGTTTATCAGGTCAATGTCGGCATCGTTCATGAGCGCAGCACCGCAAACAGTTCAAGTTTCACCTCACCGAGGGAGCCCGGCGTATAGAAGGTACAGTTCCCGGCTTCCAGCATGGCACGAGCAGCATCGGTGGACAGATCCAGCGCGAAATACTGATTTTCCAGGCGCAGCGGGATGGCCGCCGGAACGTGACTCAGCGGTTTAATCACCATCCCGCTCAGGGCGATATTCACCACCTCAGAGACATCATCGTGGCTGCCCGCCTTGCACAGTTGCGGGAAGCGCGTCTGGAGTTCGTGGTTTGGCATGGCGGAGCGCACGGAGAGATAGAAATCGGCCCCTTCACGCAGCCTCGCGTCGTGCAGCTTCCCGCGCCAGATTTCCCGGTCTTCGCCCTGTTTCAGTTCAATAGCGATCACGCGCGACGGCAGACTGGCTTCAAGGAGACTATCAAGCAGGGTAAACAGCGGCGGGAACACCGTTTCCGGCGCGTCATGCCGATAGGGGGGAATGGCGTCCACATCATGTTCAAGCGAAAAGGTCAGCAGGCTGCCGGCAAGGCGGGCCAGCTCGCGGTACAGCAGTTCCGGATGGCGGGACGGCGCCTGGTGCAGCTCCGTCAGTACCGGCTCAACGCTGTTGAGGGCGTTCAGCAACCAGAACAGCGATACATCGGCCACCGCGAAGTCCGCCATCCGCTCGTTGCTTTCACGGCGCATTGCCATCAGGCGCTTACGCCGGGCCGCAAGGCGGTGCAGCAAATCACTCAGTTCGCTGAGCAGTAACGGGCTGGCAGATAAAGAGAGCAGCGGCGGAATAAAGCTCCGCTCCAGTACCCACTGCCCCTGCGCGTTTCGCATCAGTCTCGCCACCGGGCAGGTAAGCCAGGCGCTGTTTTCCTGAGTCGACAGCCGCAGCGTCAGGGCATGACGAAGTACCGTCAGTTCACTGCGCTCATGCCCGGCCAGTTCCTGCACCGTCACCCGTTCAGACTGCCAGCGGCGCGGACGGGCACTGTCCTGCCCGTCATCCAGATTACCGCCGTTGGCGCTGAGGAGTGGCAGACACAGCAGCACTTCAACTGCATCACTCCCCGCCGCTGATAAATCACAGACCGGCGGCAGGTTATCCGCCAGATCTGTGTCCACCAGCGTACCATCCGCAAAGCGCACGCAAAGCCGGGTGGCATTCAGCCGTGAAAGGGCCAGAGCGCCTTCGTCGAACTCCGCACACAGCACACCCCACGGGTGCGCCAGCGCCATCCGGGCCACGGTGTCGGCCACATGTGCATCCCAGCGGGCCTGCTGCTGGAACTGCTGCGGGGCCAGGAAGGCCCCGTCTTCCCATAACGGACGATAAATTTTCATCCCTGCTACCGCCTTACGCTTTCGCTTTCGGCATCTGGCTCACCAGAGACAGGTTCACATCCATGCCTTCCACCTGGAAGTGCGGCACCGCAAACAGCTTCACGCGGAA
>NZ_QFRV01000162.1:0-3780 GCF_004136805.1 Enterobacter cloacae complex sp. GF14B | reverse complement strand
GGCCAGGCCTCAGCATTTTATTATGGTGATCCCCTGGGCGAAATGCGCCTGGTAAGCAGAGTTTTTGAAATGTAAGGCCTTTGAATAAGACAAAAGGCTGCCTCATCGCTAACTTTGCAACAGTGCCCGTTTTTCCGATGTGCCGAAATGCCCGCTTACCAGGGTGTGCAGCTCATTCAGAATATAATCATACATCTGATAATGCGCTTTCCACGGCTCCTGTGTGGCATTGACATAAAACCCGGCACCCTGGCCGAGATCGTACTCTTTATCATCCGCCACCTGACTGCCGCGCGGACTGGTATCCGGCGCGACAATCACCAGGCCGTGTTCCGCTGCGTAACGCTGTGCCCCGGCTTTGGTGATAAAATTCTGCTCGTTGCAGGTCAGCCCGGAAAGCCAGTACAGCACAGGACATTTCTCTGTTTTTGCCTGCGGCGGCAGAAACACGGAAAAAGTCATCGGCGTGCCGGTCACCGCAGAGTGGTGACGCCAGACTTCCTGGCTGCCGCCGAAACAGACGTGATGTTCAATCCGTTCCATAGTATCTCCCTGAATACGTTATCAGTAATGAATGACTGTGCGGATGGATTTGCCGTCGTGCATCAAATCAAAAGCTTCATTGATTTTATCCAGTTCCATGGTGTGCGTGACAAACGGCGCCAGCTCGATTTTGCCGCTCATGGCATCTTCCACCATTCCCGGCAACTGGGTACGCCCTTTCACGCCGCCGAACGCCGTGCCTTTCCAGACCCGGCCGGTCACCAGCTGGAACGGACGGGTTGAAATCTCTTTTCCGGCACCCGCCACCCCGATAATTACCGACTGCCCCCAGCCACGGTGCGCACTTTCCAGCGCCGACCGCATCACATTGACATTGCCGATACATTCAAAGGTATGATCCACACCCCATTTGGTCATTTCGACCAGCACCTGCTGAACAGGTTTGTCATAATCATTGGGATTAATGCAGTCTGTGGCGCCGAACTGTTTTGCCAGCTCAAACTTGGATGGATTGGTATCGATGGCAAAGATGCGCCCCGCTTTTGCCTGACGTGCGCCCTGCACCACGGCCAGCCCGATACCGCCGAGGCCGAATACCGCCACAGAATCCCCTTCCTGTACCTTCGCGGTATTGTGTACCGCGCCGATCCCGGTGGTCACGCCGCAGCCGAGCAGGCAAACCTGCTCCGCATTGGCCTGCGGATTGATTTTCGCCAGTGATACTTCCGCCACAACGGTATATTCGCTGAATGTCGAGCAGCCCATATAGTGATAGAGCGGCTGACCGTTATACGAAAAACGGCTGGTGCCGTCCGGCATCACGCCTTTGCCCTGGGTTTCGCGGACGGCAACACAGAGGTTGGTTTTACCGGAGGTACAGAAATCACACTCGCCGCACTCGGCGGTGTACAGCGGGATCACATGGTCGCCCGGTTTCACACTGGTCACGCCCTCACCGACCTCAACCACCACCCCGGCACCTTCATGGCCGAGCACCACCGGGAACAGACCTTCCGGATCATCACCGGAAAGCGTGTAGGCATCGGTATGGCATACCCCGGTGTGACTGATTTTCACCAGCACTTCACCTTTCTTCGGCGGTGCCACATCAATTTCAACAATTTCAAGGGGTAAACCCGGCCCGAAGGCGACTGCTGCGCGTGATTTCATAACGGTTCCTCTGTGTCTGAGGCTTATCATGGCAGGCGATAAGCACGAATGCCGTCCACCATACCGCACAACAGCGCTGCCTGTATAGCGCCGGTCAGCAGGTGGCCGCCACCGGTGCCGGTTTTCTGATCAGCAGACAGATTGCCAGCAGCAGACCGTACAGTGCCGTGCCAATCAGCCACACCGTACCGTCCGCACTCTGCTGTGTCTGACTGAAAATAAAAGCAAACAGCAGCGGGCCCGCCACGCCGGTCAGATTGGTCAGGCTGACCAGCACACCCTGTAGTTTTCCCTGATTTGCCGCCGATGCCCCGGCAGAGATAATGCCCTGCAATGCAGGCAGTGCAATTCCGCCGCCTGCCAGCAGGATCAGGACCGGATACACCATCCATCCGGAAGTGATAGCAGACATCAGTAAAAACGCGGTGGCATCGGCAATAAATCCGGCGAAAATAATGGTTTTCTCACTCAGCCGTTTTGCCAGCGCCCCGGCAACCACCGCCTGAAACAGTGCATGCATCGCCCCGAGTCCCGCCAGTGAAAAACCGACCGCCGCGCTGTCCCAGGCAAAGCGGCTCTCCGTAAACAATACCCAGACAGTGGCCGGGATCTGCCCGATAAGCTGCGCGGTAAAAAAGACAAACAGCAACAGCGCCAGAGGTTTAAGCAGTGTGATAAAGCTGATACCTGCGCTTTCTTGTTTCTGCTCCGCCGGTTTTTCTTCTGTCTGTACCGCCGGTTTAAAGATAAAAAAGACCATCAGAAAGGTGCAGGCATTCAGTATTGCCGCAATGACAAACGGCAGATGCGGTGAGATATCCCCCGCCAGTCCGCCGATAGCCGGCCCGGCAATCAGCCCGGCACCAAAGGCCGCACCGAGACGGCCGAACCAGGCGGTACGCTCGCTGACCGCCGTGCTGTCCGCCACTACCGAAGCCGCAACCGCGCCGGTGGCACCAGTGATCCCGGAGATAATCCGCCCGAGATACAACATCCACAGCACATTGGACAGTGCCAGCAGTGTGTAATCAAACGCGGCACCCGCCAGGGATAACAGCAGCACCGGTCTGCGCCCCAGCTTATCTGACCATCTGCCCAGCAGCGGAGCAAAACAGACCTGCATCACCGCATACAGCGCCAGCAGAATGCCGTAATGGTTTGCCACATCCGCTTCCGGGAGATATTCCCGCAGCAGTGACGGTAATACCGGCATGATCAGACCAATTCCCATCGCGTCCAGCAGTGTAATCACCAGCGCGATGACAGCGGGTTTATTCATTTTTCAGATCCTGTGTTAATTCCCTATCATTGATAGAGTTGGAATATATCCCTATCAATGATAGAGTGTCAATCTGAAAATCGGAGGAGACGGTCATGGCACGGCTGAACAGAGAATCGGTTATTGATGCGGCACTGGAACTGCTGAATGAGACAGGGATTGACGGGCTGACGACCCGCAAGCTGGCGCAGAAGCTGGGAATAGAACAGCCGACACTTTACTGGCATGTGAAAAATAAACGGGCGTTACTGGATGCGCTGGCGGTGGAGATCCTGGCGCGTCATCATGATTATTCACTGCCTGCGGCGGGGGAATCCTGGCAGTCATTTCTGCGCAATAATGCAATGAGTTTCCGCCGGGCGCTGCTGCGTTACCGTGACGGGGCAAAAGTGCACCTCGGCACCCGCCCTGATGAAAAACAGTATGATACGGTGGAAACCCAGTTACGCTTTATGACAGAAAACGGCTTTTCACTGCGCGACGGGTTATATGCGATTTCAGCGGTCAGTCATTTTACCCTTGGTGCCGTACTGGAGCAGCAGGAGCATACTGCCGCCCTGACCGACCGCCCTGCAGCACCGGACGAAAACCTGCCGCCGCTATTGCGGGAAGCGCTGCAGATTATGGACAGTGATGATGGTGAGCAGGCCTTTCTGCATGGCCTGGAGAGCCTGATCCGGGGGTTTGAGGTGCAGCTTACGGCACTGTTGCAAATAGTCGGTGGTGATAAACTTATCATCCCCTTTTGCTGATGGAGCTGCACATGAACCCATTCAAAGGCCGGCATTTTCAGCGTGACATCATTCTGTGGGCCGTACGCTGGTACT
>NZ_QFRV01000161.1:0-3807 GCF_004136805.1 Enterobacter cloacae complex sp. GF14B | reverse complement strand
GCAGCTTGTTGTTCGCCGGAGTACGCAGCACGTTGCGGGTGTGGTTGTCGCGGGTCACGGGGTCGGGGTGTTCCGAGTCGTGCAGCGCATACGCGATGTACGGCAGGTCGATGTCGCCGTTGCTGTACGCAATCGCCACTTCGGTCCCGTCGGTCAGTGGCGTATGCCAGCCGTACGTTTCTCCGGCATACGGTTTCGCCATCCGCAGCCACAGGTATGCGAAGCCCTGTTGCGCATCGTTCCGGTCAAAGTCCATCCTGACGCGGTAGCGTCCGCGCTCATCCAGATGGGCGTAAATGTCATTTTTCTCACAGCTCTCAATCCGCGCCGGAAGCGTGCCGTGAATTTCCGGGCGCGGGCTATCCGCCGGGCGGAAACAGTAACGCTCTGTGTAGGGCATGCCCCACACCGACACGTGCAGGCGGGAATCACGAGCGCCCCGGAAAGTCACCAGCGTGAGGATGACCCCCTCTTTCAGGGCATCAATGACATCGCCCTGCGGCTCCAGCATCTGCCCGGGTGAGAGGTGTGAGGCATTGCTGAACAGGTGGATACGGGCTGATTTATTGAGTTCCCGCTCGTGATGAATCCGGGCATAAAATGCGCCGGATTCGGTTTCCGGCTCCGGGTCGCTGTCGTCCCCTGCCGTGCGGTACGGCGCGGCGTAGCGGTAGTGCTCACCCGTCGTCACCGCATCACTGCGTACGCTGACCGTCGCATCCATCGGCGTGGTGGCTGTCCGGTAGTTGTAATCCCGTGTGGCGACGGTGCCGGTGACAATCCTGTGCCAGGTGCGCACATCCCAGACGGATTCTGCTGCGCCGTCGAACAGACCCGACGGCTCGCGGTACGGCAGGCGCACATCAAAGTGATAGTTCAGCTGGCTGTCGGCAAAAATGTACGTATCCAGACCGCGCACATCATCCATCTCCGTACGCCAGTAAATCCCCACCTCTGACAGAATGCGCTGGATAAACTGTAAATCCGTCTCCCGCCACTGGGTGATAAGTTCACGCGCCGGATAGCTGCGCTCCAGACGAAACTCAAAGTCCGGCCCATCCAGCCCGTGTCTGCGCAGCACCTGTTCCACCACCTCCGGCACGGACTGGTTCTGGAAAATGCGGCACTGGCGGGTGCGGCTGAGCAGCGCCAGACGGGAGCTCAGCTCCACCTGGTAATGCGACTGGTCGGCAGTGGTGAAAAGCCACTCCAGACGGGTGATGATGCCGTGCACCGCCTTCCCGCTGCGCATGCGCAGGGTGGCGTACTTCATCAGTACCTCTTCGGGGGCGAGATTATTCTGCGGGGTGGTGAAGTCGATGGTCCAGCGGAAGGGCTCGCTGAGCGCCTCGCGGCCCTTAAAACGCAGCACGTCGGGCGTGACGCGGGAGTCCGTAATGTCCAGGGTGTAACGGATCTGTCCGTCGAAGAGCGCCAGCCAGTTATCCATAACAAAGACCTGATTTAAAATGTGGTTAAATCAGAATGTTTGCATGTTGAGATAACGGGGTAAATACAAATCTTTGATTCGAATAAGGATGGTCTTTTTTTAAGAAAAAAGCCCGGCATCACACACCGGGCAAAGACGTTACCTGCACACTCAGGCTACTTTTAATTTCTGCGCACGATTCTCACGGCGAATTTTACGTTCTTCCAGCACCGCTACCATCGCCATCAGGACGATACAGCCGATCGCTGCCGCATCCAGCGCCGCGAAGGTTCCCGCCCAGCCGGTGAGGCCGAAAATTGGCGTACCGTCGGCGATCATCCCCAGGCCAAGCTTGGCGAAGCTGTCGCCGATCAGGTAGGCGAAGGTGCCTTTAATCCCATCGGCGGCGCCGATCGCTTTTTTCGGCACGAACCCTACGGCCGCCACGCCAATCAGCAGCTGAGGACCAAACACCAGGAAGCCGAGCGCGAACAGGGACGCCAGATAAACGTACTGGTTGCTGGCGTGCTGGTAAACGCCGAGCGTGGCGATAATCAGCGCCAGCGCGATGCAGGCCACCAGCGCGCGACGGCCGTTGGCGAGGTCGGAGAGCCAGCCCCACAGCAGCGTGCCGACCAGCGCGCCCACTTCGAACAGGGTGAAGCCCTGAATCGCCACCTCTTTAGAAAGCTTCAGCTCCTGGAAAGCATACACGGTTGACCACTGGTCGATACCGATACGCACCACGTACAGGAAGATGTTCGAGAAGCACAGCAGCCAAATCACTTTGTTTTTCAGCACGTACTCAACAAAGATCTGCCATTTGGTCATCTCGTTCTCTTCGGTCTCTTTGTCCTCTTCGCTGATCTCCTCGCCGAACAGCTCTTCGGCTTTGCCGAGGCCGTACGATTCCGGGGAGTCGCTGCCGTAGCGAAGGCCGATAAAGCCGGCGATCAGGGCGATAATCGACGGGAAGATAAACATGCCGATCACATGGCCGTCGAACAGGTAGTTTGCGCCAAACAGCGCCACGCCAGCCGCGCCCGCTCCGCCGAGGTTGTGGGAGATGTTCCACATGCCGAGGTAGGAACCACGCTTGCGGCGTGGGGTCCATTTGGTAATGGTGGAGTAGCTGCACGACCCGCCGGTACTCTGGAAAAAACCGCTCAGGGCGTAGAAGGCGATCATCAGGAACAGGCTGACGGAGCCCGCGCCCATGCTGGCGCTGAAGCCGAGCATACAGATAGCGGAGAGGATCAGCATAAACGGCAGGAACTGCTTGGTGTTTTTGCCGTCCGCGTAGTAGGACACAACCGTTTTCCCCACGCCGTAGGTGATGGAAAAGCCCAGGCCAATCATCCCCAGTTGGGTCATGCTCAGCCCGTAGGTCGAGATCATGTCGTTCTGCGCGATGTTAAAGTTTTTGCGGATCAGATACATGGTCAGGTAGCCGATGAAGACCACCAGATAAGACTGCATGAACGGTTTGAACCACATCTTGCGCCGCACGTCGAGCGGCAGATCCAGGGTCGGCTTGCGCACCTGGTTTAAGAAGGCCAGCATGGTTGGTTTACTCCTGAGCTGATTTTTGCAGCATTGTAAAAACCAGCCAGGAGAGATGCCTGAGACAGCGTCCAGGTGAAACCGGGAAAATTTCTTAGTTTTGCGCGTCTCGGCAGCAAAAGGTGAGGCGCGTCACGCTTCGCGCGGTGCCTGCGCGTGCAAAAACGGCAGTAAAAGCAGGGCGGAGATGCCCGCCGCGATGGCGATCACCGCGAAGAACCCGCTCCAGTGCCAGATGTCGATCACCCGCGCCAGCGGCCAGCCGGAGAGCGATGCGCCAAGGTAGGCAAACAGCCCGACAAAGCCCGTCGCCGCGCCGGCCGCCTCTTTGTGGGAGCACTCCGCCGCCGCCATGCCGATCAGCATCTGCGGGCCAAAGACGAAAAATCCGATGGTGAAGAAGCACGCCGCCTGCATCACGTAGCTGGCGAACGGCATCAACCATAGTGAGCCGACGGAGAGCAAGATCCCGGCGGCAAAAATCAGGTTCATCGGGCCGCGGTTACCGTTGAACAGCTTGTCCGAGCCCCAGCCCGCCACCAGCGCGCCGATAAACCCGCCCAGCTCGAACATCGTCACCGCCGAGTTGGCGGTCACCAGATCCACGCCGAGCGTCTCGGACATGTACAGGTTGCCCCAGTCGTTGATGGCCGCGCGCACCACGTAGACCAGCACGTAGCAGAGCGACAGCAGCCAGATGTAGGGGTTTTTCAGCACGTATTTGGTGAGGATCTCCTGGCGGGACAGCCCGGCCCCTTCCTGCTGCTGGGCGATCTCCATCTCGTCGTGCCGCCAGTCGCCCACCGGTGGAAGGC
>NZ_QFRV01000160.1:0-3867 GCF_004136805.1 Enterobacter cloacae complex sp. GF14B | reverse complement strand
ACCGCGGCGCGCGCCTGTCGATGGGCTGGAACCTCGGGGACCGCATTGCCTGCTGGTATCACGGCGTAGAGGTGGCGGGCAACGGCGAAGTGAAAGACGTGCCCGCCGTAGATAAATGTCCGCTGGTCGGCCAGCAGTGCGTACGCAGCTATAACGTGCAGGAGGCGCACGGCGCCATCTTCCTCTGGTTTGGCGTCACCGCGGACCAGCAGCCGGACGAGCTGACCTTCCCGGACGAGCTCGCCGATACGGACAGCTTCAGCAACTTCCTCTGCACCGCCGCGTGGAAATGCAATTACCAGTACGCGCTGGAAAACGTGATGGACCCGATGCACGGCACCTATCTGCACTCCTCGTCGCACTCGATGGCGGAAGGGGATCGCAAGGCCGACATGGTGCTCCAGCCGACCAAAACCGGTTTTATTTTCGAGAAGAAAGGGCAGAGCGGCGTCAATTTTGACTGGGTGGAGCTGGGCAACAGCGGCACCTGCTGGATGCGCCTCTCCATTCCGTACAAGAAGCGCTTCGGGCCGGGCGGCCACTTCTTTATCGTCGGCATGGTGGTGCCGGAAGATAACGACAACTGCCGCGTCTTCTTCTGGCGCATTCGCCGGGTGCAGGGCTGGCAGCGCGATATGTGGCGCTTCATGTACCGCAACCGTCTGGAAAAACTGCACTGGGAAGTGCTGGAGCAGGACCGCGTGGTGCTGGAAAGCCTGGCGCCAAACGCGCGCGATCATGAGTACCTGTATCAGCACGACGTCGGTCTTTCGCGCCTGCGCCGCATGATGCAAAAGGCCGCCAAAGAGCAGCTGGCGATGCGTGAAGCACAGCAGGGAGCCGCCTGATGAACGGGCTGCTGAGCGGCAAGCGCATCGTCATAACCGGCGCCGCGCGCGGGCTGGGCTTTCACTTTGCCAAAGCCTGCGCGGAGCAGGGCGCGGCGGTGGTGATGTGCGACATCCTGAAGGGCGAGCTGGCCGAAAGCGCCCACGCCCTGAGCGAGCGGGGCTATGCGATCGAACCGCACGTTATCGATCTGGCCGATCCACAGTCCATTGAGCAGGTGTTCAGCGCCATTGGCGAGCAGGGTCAGATCGATGGCCTGGTGAACAACGCGGCGATGGCGACGGGCGTCGGCGGCAAAAACATGCTCGATTACGATCCGGATCTCTGGGATCGGGTGATGAGCGTCAATGTCAAAGGCACCTGGCTGGTGACGCGCGCCGCCGTGCCGCTGCTGCGTGAAGGGGCGGGCATTGTGAACGTGGCGTCCGACACCGCGCTGTGGGGCGCGCCGCGCCTGATGGCCTACGTCGCCAGCAAGGGGGCCGTCATTGCCATGACCCGATCAATGGCGCGCGAACTGGGTGAAAAGCGTATACGCATTAATGCCATCGCGCCGGGGTTAACCCGCGTCGAGGCGACGGAATATGTCCCCGCCGAACGGCATCAGCTCTACGAAAACGGACGCGCGTTAACCGGCGCGCAGCAGCCGGAAGATGTCACCGGCAGCGTGGTCTGGCTGCTAAGCGATCTGTCTCGGTTCATCACCGGACAGCTGATCCCGGTCAACGGCGGTTTTGTCTTTAACTAAGGTAGGGCGATGATGGCAAACGATCAGGAAGTGAAGTATCTGGTGCCGGGGCTGGAGCGCGGTTTACAGCTGCTGTTGGCCTTTGGCGAGCAGCATCGCGATCTGACCTTTGCCGAGCTGCACCGGCTGGTAGATATGCCGAAGGCGACCGCCTATCGCGTGGTGCAGACGCTGGAGTACATGGGCTTTCTGGAGCGCAACACGCGCACCAATACCTTTTCGCTGGGCATGAACGTGCTGCGTCTTGGCTTTGAGTACATCGCCTCGCTGGACGTGGCGCAGGTCGGCCAGCCGGTGATCGAGCAACTGCGCGACGTGAGCCAGTGCAGCAGCCATCTGGCGATCCGCGACGGGCGCGACATTATCTACATCGCCCGCGTCAGCGCCGCCGGGTCGCGTATCAACCAGGTCAGCATTGGTACCCGTCTGCCGGTGCACTGTACCTCGCTGGGCCGCATGCTGTTGACCGATATTTCCCGCGCTGATTTCGAACAGCTGTTCCCGCATGAGCGTCTGCCGGGCAACACGCCGGGGCAGCTTCACGACCGTGAAGCCCTGTGGCAGATGGTGCAGCAGGACAAAGCCCGCGGGTATGTCATCGGCGAATCCTTCTTCCGCCACGGCATCTCTTCCATCGTCTACCCGGTGTATGACCGAAGCGGCCGCGTGGCGGCGGTAGTCAGCATTCTGGTGCCGTCGGAGGAGATCCCGCAGAGCGACCGCGAGCGCCTGCAAAACGAGGTTCGCCTTGCGGCGGATAAAATTTCTGGCTTCTTAGGGTATCTATCACAGGCCAGTTAAATCAGTGAGTTAACGCCAGGCGCTTGACTGCGTCGGGCATGTTTTACGCCCAATCTGGGCCAGATGAGGCAACGAACGATGAGTGTAACCGGAATTGAAAAGCTGGAATTTGGTGTGGAAGACCTGACGCACTGCGCCAAATTTATGCGTGATTTTGGCCTGACGGGCGATGCCAGCGGCCAGCGTTTCACCACCCTGAGCGGCGCGCGCGTGGAGCTTAACCCGATCGACAGCCCCGACCTGCCGCCCGCGTTTGAAGCGGGCAACACCCTGCGCCGCATGACCTGGGCGGTTGCCGCACAGTCCGATCTCGACGCGCTGCGCCCGAAGCTGGCGCAGCAGCCCGGCTTTCGCGAAGTGGGCGACGCGCTGGAATGCCTCGATCCGAACGGCATGACGCTGCGCGTGCAGGTGACCCAGCAGACCGACGTGGAGCTTAACGTCGAGCCAATAAACCAGTGGGGCGACGCCCGCCGTATCGACACCCCCAGCCCGGTTTACGATCGCGCCCAGCCGATCAACGTGGGGCATGTGGTGTTCTTCGTGGAGGAGCTGGCGGCGGTGGAAAAATTCTACCGCGAGGTGCTCGGCTTCCAGGTCTCGGATCGCTATATCAACCGCGCCGTGTTCCTGCGCTGCGGCGTGCGTGGCGGCCATCACAACCTGTTCCTGCTGCAACTGCCGAACCGCAAGCGCGGCCTTAACCACGTGGCCTTCACCGTGCGCGATATCCACGAGGTGATCGGCGGCGGTATCGCGATGAATAAACATGACTGGAGCACCTTTATCGGGCCGGGCCGTCATCCGGTGTCGTCGGCGTACTTCTGGTACGTCAACAGCCCGACCGGCGGCGCGTTTGAGTATTACACCAACGATGATTACCTGACGGAAAACTGGCAGCCGCGCGAGCTGGAGCATTCCCTGGTCTCCTTCACCGAGTGGGCGGTGGAAGGCGGGATTGACCACGACACGCGCCGTCAGCAGAAAAAGCCGGAGGCGGTATGACATCGCGCATTGTCATTATCGGCGGCGGCCAGTCAGGCGGCTGGGCGGCGAAAACCCTGCGTGACGAGGGCTTCGACGGCGAGATTTGCGTGGTAGCGGAAGAGGAATGGGATTTCTACGAGCGGCCGCCGCTGTCAAAAGCGTCTCTGCTGGAACCGGACGCGGCGCTCCCAAGGCTGTTTACCGACGAGGTGCAGCAGGCGCTGGACCTGACCTGGTACCGACCGCTGCGCGCTGAATCTGTCGATCGCGATGAAAAAAAAGTCCTTCTTAGCAACGGCGAGCAGCTTAGTTACAACATCCTTTTAATCGCTACCGGCGGTCGGGCGCGCCTGCCTTCGCAGGCGTGGGCCAGCCATCCGCAGGTCTATACCCTGCGCCACTGGCAGGACGCGCAGCGCCTGAAAAGTCGCCTGTCGGAAAGTCACAAACTGGCGATTATCGGCGGCGGCTGGATTGGCCTT
>NZ_QFRV01000159.1:0-3870 GCF_004136805.1 Enterobacter cloacae complex sp. GF14B | reverse complement strand
CTCGGTGCAGGGCTTCGCCCGCGGGGAGACCAACCTGCTGCTGGAGCGCCTGTACGTTGAGCGCTCGCTCAGCGTTAACACCGCGGCGGCGGGCGGTAACGCCAGCCTGATGACAATCGGCTAACGCTGTGCTAATAAGGCTCCGGAGACGGAGCCTTATTTTATTGGGGAGTGTATGAAACGATATCTTATCGCAGGCGCAGCACTGCTGCTCAGCGCCAGCGCGCTGGCCGACGAGTGCGACAAAGCGACCACCCAGACAGAACTCAGTGCCTGTGCGGCAGAGCAGTACCAGGCTGCGGATAAAAAGCTCAACCAGACGTACCAGGCCGCCATCAAACGCGCGGCAGCCCCTCAGCGCGACCTGCTGAAACAGGCGCAGCAGGCGTGGATCGCCCTGCGTGACGCAGACTGTAAATTGATGGGTTCAGGAACCGAAGGTGGCACTATTCAGCCGATGATTATCAACCAGTGCCTGACGGAGAAAACAGCGGAGCGCGAAGCCTTTCTGGCCTCGTTGATGCAGTGTGAAGAGGGCAATTTAAGCTGCCCTTTCCAACCGGCTGATTAGCGCACACGGATCCCTTCGATAATCATCCGCTGCACGTTATCCAGCGTACTCTGGAAAAACGCCTCGTCCTGGAGCGTTTTACCGGTCACCGCCTCGACCTGGGCCGCGAAGTCAGCGTAGTGCTGGGTTGAGGCCCAAATCATGAAGATCAGATGATGCGGATCGACGGGCGCCAGTTTTCCGCTGGCGACCCATCCGGCAATAATGGCCGATTTATCGTCCACCAGCTGCTTTAGATCTCCCGTCAGCTCCGCCTGCAACAGCGGCGCGCCCTGCAACATCTCCAGGCAGAACAGCCTTGATGCCTGCGGGTAATCACGCGATACCTCCAGCTTCAGGCGTATGTACTCCTCTATCGCCACCAGCGGGGCCAGCTCTTCGCGAAATGCTTTAAGTGGTGCGAGCCAGATATCCAGGATCTGCTGCATCACCGCCACATACAGCGCCTCTTTTGAAGGGTAGTAGTAGAGCAGATTGGTCTTGGACACCCCGGCCTGCTCCGCCACCTGCTCAAGGCGCGTACCGTGAATACCAAACTGCGAAAATGTCTCCAGCGCAGCGCTGAGGATCGCCTGTTTCTTGGCGCTCACCGCCTGCGAACGTTTACCTGGTGTTTTCACTGCGCCTTGTGTCATTTTCGCTCTCCATTTTCTGTCCTGCGCTCAGCATAGCAAAACCCCCGTCTCGCCACGACCTTCTGCACCCTCAGCGCGCATGAGTGCCTGTTTTTTGTGCAATGATTTTGACCATCTAGTCCACATTTTCGCTGTTAATTTTAACAACCATCATTTAACACCTTAATAACAAAGTGATTTTCAAAACTGGCACTGCCTTTGCAAAAACATCGTGACACCTGCGATGTAATGAAGAGAGGTTCGTGATGAAAATTGGCGTATTTGTACCGATCGGCAACAACGGCTGGCTTATCTCGACCACTGCCCCGCAATACATGCCGACCTTTGAGCTGAATAAAGCCATCGTGCAGAAAGCGGAGCATTACCATTTCGACTTTGCGCTCTCGATGATCAAGCTGCGCGGTTTCGGCGGTAAGACCGAATTCTGGGACCACAACCTGGAGTCCTTTACCCTGATGGCGGGCCTGGCGGCGGTCACCTCGCGGATCCAGATCTACGCCACCGCCGCCACCCTTACCCTGCCCCCGGCGATCGTGGCGCGGATGGCCTCCACCATCGACTCCATCTCCGGCGGGCGCTTTGGCGTTAACCTGGTCACCGGCTGGCAAAAGCCGGAGTACGAGCAGATGGGGATCTGGCCGGGGGACGATTACTTCTCCCGTCGCTACGACTACCTGACTGAATATGTGCAGGTGCTGCGCGATCTGTGGGGCACCGGCAAAAGCGATTTCAAAGGCGATTTCTTCACCATGAACGACTGCCGCGTCAGCCCGCAGCCGTCGGTGCCGATGAAGGTTATCTGCGCCGGGCAGAGCGACGCCGGGATGGAATTCTCCGCGAAATACGCCGACTTCAACTTCTGCTTCGGCAAAGGCGTTAACACCCCTGCCGCCTTCGCGCCCACTGCGGCACGCATGAAAGCGGCCGCCGATAAAACCGGGCGCGACGTGGGCTCCTACGTGCTGTTTATGGTGATTGCCGACGAAACCGATGACGCCGCGCGCGCCAAATGGGAACGATACAAGGACGGCGCGGATGACGAAGCGCTGAGCTGGCTGACCGAGCAGAGCCAGAAGGATACCCGCTCCGGCGCGGACACCAACGTTCGCCAGATGGCCGACCCGACGTCTGCCGTCAATATCAACATGGGCACCCTGGTTGGCTCGTATGCCAGCGTCGCCAGAATGCTCGACGAAGTGGCTGCCGTGCCCAGCGCCGAAGGCGTGCTGCTGACCTTCGATGATTTTCTCACCGGCGTGGAAACCTTCGGCGAGCGCATTCAGCCGCTGATGCAGTGCCGCGCCCACATCCCTGCCGTGACGAAGGAGGTGGCGTAATGACGACCCTCAACGCTCGCCCGGAAGCCATTACCTTTGACGCGCAGCGCAGCGCGCTGATCGTGGTGGATATGCAAAACGCCTATGCCAGTAAAGGCGGGTATCTGGATCTGGCCGGGTTTGACGTCTCCACCACGCAGCCGGTGATTGAGAACATCAAAACCGCCGTGCACGCTGCGCGCGCTGCGGGCATGCTCATCGTCTGGTTCCAGAACGGCTGGGACGACCAGTACGTCGAAGCTGGTGGTCCCGGCTCCCCCAACTTTCACAAATCCAACGCCCTGAAAACCATGCGCCAACGGCCAGAACTCCAGGGCACGCTGCTGGCGAAAGGCGGCTGGGATTATCAGCTGGTGGATGAGCTGGTACCGGAAGCCAGCGATATCGTACTGCCGAAACCGCGCTACAGCGGCTTTTTCAATACCCCGCTCGACAGCCTGCTGCGCAGCCGGGGCATTCGTCATCTGGTCTTTACGGGCATTGCCACCAACGTCTGCGTGGAGTCGACCCTGCGCGACGGCTTTTTCCTCGAGTATTTTGGCGTGGTGCTGGAAGACGCTACCCATCAGGCCGGGCCGGATTTTGCCCAGAAAGCCGCCCTGTTCAATATCGAAACCTTTTTTGGCTGGGTCAGTAACGTCAATGATTTCTGCGACGCGCTGAATCCCCCGCTCGCCCGCATCGCCTGAGGAGAACCGCTATGCCGAAATCCGTGATTATTCCGCCGGGCACCAGCACCCCGATTGCCCCCTTCGTTCCCGGCACCCTCGCCGACGGCGTGGTGTATGTCTCGGGCACGCTGCCGTTTGATAAAGACAACAACGTGGTATTTATCGATGACCCAAAGGCGCAAACCCGCCACGTGCTGGAGACGATCAAAACCGTGATCGAAACGGCGGGTGGCACGATGGAGGACGTGACCTTCAACAGCATCTTTATCACCGACTGGAAAAACTACGCCGCGATTAACGAAATCTACGCGGAGTTTTTCCCGGGCGATAAACCGGCGCGGTTTTGCATCCAGTGCGGGCTGGTAAAGCCGGACGCGCTGGTTGAAATTGCCACCGTTGCGCACATCGCGAAGTGAGGCCGCCATGAAACTGTCCATTTCCCCGCCCCCCTTTGCGGGCGCGCCCGTGGTGGTACTGATTGCCGGGCTCGGCGGCAGCGGGAGCTACTGGCTGCCTCAGCTCGCCGTGCTGGGGCAGGAGTATCAGGTGGTGTGCTACGACCAGCGGGGCACGGGGAATAACCCGGATACCCTGCCGGAAGACTACACCCTCGCACACATGGCCGACGAGCTCGCACTGGCGTTAGCCGGGGCAGG
>NZ_QFRV01000158.1:0-4013 GCF_004136805.1 Enterobacter cloacae complex sp. GF14B | reverse complement strand
CTGTAACTGCCAGCCCCGACCGCTGGCGTACGCCCTGACCCACGACAGCAACGGCTGCTCCCCCGCCACCGTCAGACGTGAGGCTTTACGCCACCAGCAGACCGACGGCGGCAGCGCTGGCAGCTCGCGGGCATACAGTTCACCCTGCCAGGCCGGTAGCCAGGGCATGATCCTCACCGCGGTTTGTTTACTCTCCGGCTGGCCGGAACCGGCATCAATCCGCCCTTCTACCAACGCATTGACCTTCCCCTGCCGTGCAAATTGCGCGTTCCAGTGCATCGGCGCAAACAGCTCGCCCGCACGCTGCGCGGTGGAGATACGTACTCTGGCAACCATCACTCCGCGCGGTGAGCTTACCCGCGCCAGCTGGCCGTCAGTCAGCCCAGCGCGCGCCGCATCGGTTGCGTTCATCTCAACAAAAGGCTCATCAATATGCTGCATCAGGCGCGGAACATACCCCGTGCGCGTCATGGTGTGCCACTGATCGCGGATCCGCCCGGTATTTAGTATCAAGGGGTACAATTCGTCGACGCCTGCCCCATGCGAGGAAGGATCAACCGGTACAAGATTTCTTTGCGGGAAATCACCGGCATGCCACTGATAAGGCGCCAGCGCGTCCCACGCCTCTCGCGACAGCGACGCCAGTTCGCGCAGGTTTAGCGCCCGTTCGCCGTTATTTTCAAACGCCGTCAGCGCCGCATGTTCACAAAATATCTCCTGAGGGTGTTCCCAGGCGAAGGCATCGCCATAACCGAGCTGGTCTGCCATCCGGGCGATTATCCACCAGTCCGGTCTGGCCTCGCCCGGCGCAGGCAGAAACGCGCGCTGGCGGGAGATACGGCGTTCAGAATTGGTCACCGTGCCGTTTTTCTCGCCCCAGCCCAGGGCGGGAAAACGGATATGGGCAAACCGGCTGGTGTCCGTCTCCTGCATCACCTCAGATACCATGACCAGCGGGCAGGCTGCCAGAGCCTGACACACCGCGTGGCTGTCGGGAAGCGACACGGCAGGGTTGGTGCCCATGATCCACACCGCCTTCACCTCGCCGCGCGCAATGGCGTCAAACAATTCCACCGCCATCAGGCCCGGGGTCTGCGCCAGCCGTTCCGTTCCCCAGAAACGCGCCACGCGCGAAAGATCGTCCGGCTCGAAGTTCATGTGCGCCGCCAGCTGATTCGCCAGCCCGCCCACTTCCCGCCCGCCCATGGCATTTGGCTGACCGGTCAGCGAAAACGGGCCGCAGCCAGGACGGTTGAACTTCCCGCTGGCAAGATGCACGTTAATGATGGCGTTACACTTGTCGCTGCCGGTGGAGGACTGGTTGATCCCCATGGTGTAGAGCGTGATCGCGCGTGGCGCGGTGATAAACCAGTCGTAGAAGGTGCCAATCTCGTCTGAAGGCAGATCGCAAAACGCCGCCACGCGAGGGATCGGCCACTCGCCCCGCCCCTGAATCAGATTGAGCAACCCCACAAACAGCCCGGCGTCGCTGCCGGGTCTGAGCGCGAGGTGGAGATCGGCTATATCGCAGGTGGCGGTTTTACGCGGATCGATCACGACCACTTTCATCTGCGGATTGTTGTGCTTTGCCTGCACCAGCCGCTGATACAGCACCGGATGCGTCCAGGCCGCGTTTGAGCCAACGAGTACCACCAGATCGCTGTTTTCCACGTCCTCGTAGCTGCACGGCACCACGTCTTCACCGAAGGCGCGTTTGTAGCCCACCACCGCCGATGACATGCACAGCCGCGAGTTGGTATCAATGTTCGCCGCCCCGATAAAGCCTTTCATCAGCTTGTTGGCGGCATAGTAATCCTCGGTCAACAGCTGGCCGGAGGCATAAAACGCCACCGCCTGCGGCCCCCATTCGTTGATGATGTTCCGTAGCCGCTCGCCCGCTTCGCCCAGCGCCTGCGGCCATGCCACCTCCCGGCCATCGACCACCGGGCGCAGCAGGCGTCCCTGCAACCCCGTGGTTTCCCCGAGGGCAGATCCTTTTACACACAGACGACCGAAATTCGCCGGATGAGTTTCATCCCCCCGAATGCTCACCTTTTCACCGTCTGCGCTGGCGACCACGCCGCAGCCCACCCCGCAGTAAGGGCACGTTGTCCGGGTTTCGGTCATGAGGCCTCCGCACGCATCACCAGCTCTTCATTTCCAACCCATACCTTGCCGTTTTCAATTTTTACCGGCCAGGCGCGCACCACGGGTTCGCCATTCTCCACCTGACAGCCGTCGCGCAGACGAATACGTTGCTTGTAGAGCGGCGAGATCACCACCGGTTCCCCCGCCGCATCGCCGAGGATGCCGCGTGAAAGCACGTTCGCGCGGCTACCCGGCTCCCGATCGTCGAGGGCATAAACGTTTTTGCCAAAGCGGAACAGCGCGATCGGTTTGCGCCCAAGATGCGCACCGATGCCCGCCTGCTCCGGGATCTCATCGATATTACAAATTTCCTGCCAGCGCTTGTTCTCCTCCGCGGCGGGGACATTCACCGCAGTGCGGAACAGCGCCAGGCGGTCAGGATCGTTAAGGGTGGTTTGCCATTCGCACTGGTAAGTTTCCACCACCCGAGCCATCTCCTGCTCCAGCTCGTGGGCGATCCCCAGGCTGTCGTTGAGGATCACCTCGCGCAGATAGTCGAGGCCGCCTTCCAGGTTATCCATCCAGGTACTGGTACGTTGCAGACGATCTGCCGTGCGAATGTAGAACATCAGGAAACGGTCAACGGTGCGGATCAGCGTTTCGTCGTCCAGATCGCTGGCGAAGAGGTCCGCGTGGCGCGGCTTCATCCCGCCGTTGCCGCACAGATAGAGGTTCCAGCCTTTGTCCGTGGCAATCACCCCCACGTCTTTGCTCTGCGCCTCTGCGCACTCACGGGTACAGCCGGAGACCGCCATTTTGATTTTGTGCGGCGCGCGCAGGCCCTTGTAGCGGTGCTCCAGCCTGACCGCGAGGCCGGTGGAATCCTGCACGCCGTAGCGGCACCAGGTCGACCCGACGCAGGATTTCACCGTGCGCAGAGATTTCCCGTAGGCATGTCCGGTCTCAAACCCGGCCTCCACCAGCGCCTGCCAGATTCCCGGCAACTGTTCGAGCGTGGCGCCAAACAGGTCAATACGCTGCCCGCCGGTAATTTTGCTGTAAAGGCTATAGCGTTTCGCGATCTGGCCGATGGCGATCAGCCCGTCGGCGGTCACTTCACCCGCAGGCATCCGCGGGACGATGGAGTACGTTCCGTCCTTCTGAATATTGGCGAAAAAGCGGTCGTTGGTGTCCTGCAACGGCAGATGCGCCGGTTTCAGCAGATACTCGTTCCAGCAGGAAGCCAATACCGATCCCACCAGCGGCTTACAGATCTCGCACCCGTGCCCCTGACCGTAGCGGCTGATAAGCTGGTCGAAGGTGCGGATATGGTTGACGCGCACCAGGTGGTAAATCTCCTGACGCGAGTACGGGAAGTGTTCGCAGATATCTTTCTTCACCTCCACGCCCTGCTCTGCAAGCTGGAACTCCATCACCTGCTTCACCAGCGCGCTACAGCCTCCGCAGCCGGTCGCCGCTTTGGTGCACTGCTTAATGGCGCCGATATCCGTCGCACCCGCGCTTACCGCCTGGCAGATATCCCCTTTGCTGACGTTATGACACGAACAGATCTGCGCGCTTTCCGGCAGCGCCGCCACGCCCAGCGCTTTCGGCGCGCTGCCTGACGATACGGGTAAGATCAGCGTTTCCGGTTCTTTTGGCAGGCTGATGCCGTTGAGCATCATCTGCACCAGCGTGGCGTATTCGCTGGCATCGCCCACCAGCACGCCACCCAGCAGGGTTTTGCTGTCGTGGCTGACCACAATCTTTTTGTAGATTTGCTGCGGCCCGTGCGTCCACTGGTAGCTCAGCGCGCCCGGCGTGCGCCCGTGAGCATCGCCAAACGACGCCACATCCACGCCCAGCAACTTGAGTTTGGTACTCATATCCGCGCCGGTGAAGCGCTTCGCCTCACCCGCCAGCAC
>NZ_QFRV01000157.1:0-4210 GCF_004136805.1 Enterobacter cloacae complex sp. GF14B | reverse complement strand
CGTGGGGAGTGCGCTATCAGGAGAGCAGCGACGGCCGGAGGTTTCTTATCCTGCCGCCGGGGATGCAAACCGAAGCCATCCCTTACGACGGGACGACATGGATCCGCCTGAAACAGGAGTAGCGGAAAATGACAGAGCTGGAAAAGCAGTTGCTGAGCGCATTAGAGCAGCTACAGCAGGACTACTCGCAAAGGCTGGACGAATGGGAGAGCGCCTTCGCGGAATGGCGGAGCATGTGTGGTCTTATGCAACGGGAGAACGCGGTGCTGAACGAGCGCGTGTCGGACTTGAGCACGCAGGTGCTGAGTTTAAGCGAGCAGCTGCGCCGCTTGTCCGGGAACTGAATGCCATCGAGCTCAGGCAGAGGGAGAATGAGTATCAGAAAACACTGGAGCTGGAGCGCCAGCCGCAGAAAACCTACAAAGGACCAACGCTGGGCTGACAGATGCCGGCTCGTGACAAACCCCAAGAAGAAGGGCTGCGAAATTCCCCGCTAAATACGTCGTGATGCAAAGATCACTGCCTATACCAGGGGGAATTATGAAACTGCTTAAGGTTATTGAAGCTGTACTTAACTGCCTGCATCTGGCGGCAGAACTGTGGGAGTGGCTGGAGAAGCATTTGCCGGTTTTCGGGGCCTTCACGCTGTTTTTGGGCTGAATCCTGCCGTCATTCACCTAGCTGCATGGCTATGCAGTTGGGTAAAATTTATCTGTCGCGATCGGGGTGGTTTACCGGGTGGGTTGTTGTTGGTTTTGGCTGACTGCCGCCCCGTTCGTGGCGAAGCTGTCCGGGGCGGTGCGGGCAAGAGATGTTATGGTAAATCTAAATGATATCTGCAGAAGCAAAAAAGCCGCCTATCCAGGCGGCTTTTTCATTTTTTTGGCGCGGCAGAACGGCATTTTCGACACCAACTCTGGTTGGTTGCTCCTGAGGGTACAGTTCTTAAGCCGAACAGTGCTGAGAGCTGTCCTGCTGTATTTGCAGTTGTTACGTTACAGCATGGGCATGTATGAGGCAGACCGAGGTTTCCAGACATTCTTACATCACTCCATTTTTTTACCAACAAACGTAGATATGACTGCACCCAAGGCGATCATGCCTAATGTGCCGACTCCGCCGCCAATACCTGATGTACATGACGGACACAACTCATCGTCATACAAACGACCACCCTTAGCGTAATTCTCACACCCCGGAGCGCGACATATGTAAATTGCTTCTTTGCACTCAGGGCATTCGCACTTATCTCGTCGTACATGGTTTTCTTGAATTACACGAGGTATAACTTCATTTTTACAAAAAGGACATAATCCTTTGTGTTTTGATGTCATTTTGACCTACTTAATTGCACTGCAACTAATTAATTTTGAACGACATTTAGGGCAGTAGTTCGGTGTTCCAAACCCACTCCTACTAGTCCATTCATGCCGACAAGCCATGCATTTAGCCCGATAGATAACAACAACCGCCATGAAAAACCACCAGTAATATCAGTAATTAATATTCATTTATAATAACTGACAAACTAAACAAGTAAAGTTAATTGTGTATTTTTTTAAGTGATTGATTTTTAATTTATTTTTCTATTATCTAAGGGCTGTAAATTCTAATTAATGTATTAAATACAATGACTTAATCTGATTTGTTTTTTTTGTTTAACTTTTTGGAGGGCGAGAAAGACTCATGCATCTCGTTCGTGCGCTCATGCAGCGTAACGATTGTTAGCATACAAGAAGTGCGGGGCTGGGATGTTATGGTAAATATTGTTTTTATTCTTTTTGAAATGGAGTGGGGGTTATGTTTGGTTTTTTACGAAAGAAAAGCGGTTTAGAAAAAGCTAAAGAGAATCTTAAAAATGATTTTGGATTATCAATTTCAAGAGCTCCTGATGAAGAATCAATATTAAAAGCATTTTCTAATATGGTTTCTCTAGCAGGGGGGAAGTTGAGCGATGATGCTCAAACAGCTTTGCTATACCGAGTTTATTGCATGAATTTTCTTGCTGTATCAAAGATCATGCGCGATGGCGGTGAGAAAATTGATATTGATAACTTGATATGGATTCCTGAAGTTCTAAACAGGTCTATAGATTATTCTGAGAGAGCTAAAGATCATATTCTATTAGAAAGTATATCTAGCAACTTAAATCAGAACATTGAAAGGTTTTTGGCTTCATTCAATATTAACAGAGGATGACTCCCAAGGTTTTAGATAGGGAGACAAACGATCTTCTTGTGATCCTGCCGTTACCGTCGTAATCTCTTGGCCTGTAAACGAAAAAACCACCCTGGCAGGTGGTTTTTCGAAGGTTAGTTAATCCTGGCAGATTTTCTAACCGTGGTAACAGTCTTGTGCGAGACATGTCACCAAATCTGTCCTTCCAGTGTAGCCGTAGTAAGGGCACCACTTCAAGAACTCTCACAACATCTCTCGCACATCCTGTTTACCAGTGGCCGTTGCCAATGGCGTTTAGTCGTGTCTTTCCGGGTTGGACTCAAGACGATAGTTACCGGATAAGGCGCAGCGGTCGGACTGAACGGGGGGTTCGTGCATACAGTCCAGCTTGGAGCGAACTGCCTACCCGGAACTGAGTGTCAGGCGTGGAATGAGATAAACGCGGCCATAACAGCGGAATGACACCGGTAAACCGAAAGGCAGGAACAGGAGAGCGCACGAGGGAGCCACCAGGGGGAAACGCCTGGTATCTTTATAGTCCTGTCGGGTTTCGCCACCACTGATTTGAGCGTCAGATTTCGTGATGCTTGTCAGGGGGGCGGAGCCTATGGAAAAACGGCTTTGCCGCGGCCTTATCGCTTCCCCGCTAAGTTTCTTCCTGGTATCCACCAGGAAATTTCCGCCCCATTCGTAAGCCCGCACCGCTCGCCGCAGCCGAACGACCGAGCGTAGCGAGTCAGTGAGCGAGGAAGCGGAATATATCCTGTATCACATATTCTGCTGACGCACCGGTGCCGCCTTTTTCCTCCTGCCACATGAAGCACTTCACTGACACCCTCGTCCGTGTCAACATAGTAAGCCAGTATACACTCCGCTAGCGCTACGTGACTGGTTCAGGGCTGCGCCCCGAAACCCGCCAACAGCCTGACGCGCCTGCGGCTTGTCCAACCCCGCGCCGACCGGGAAAGGCTTTCCCGCCCGTCCCGGCGTTATCAGGAGGCCGGTTTGTCAGAGAAACGGAACAAGATGCTCACCATGTGGTTGACGGAGGACGAGCACCGGCGGCTGCTTGAGCGCTGTGACGGCAGGCAGCTGGCGGCGTGGATGCGGCAGACCTGCCTGGACGAAAAGCCTGCGCGCACCGGAAAGCTCCCCTCAATCTCGCCGGCGCTGCTGCGCCAGCTTGCCGGCATGGGCAATAACCTGAACCAGATAGCCCGCCGTGTTAACGCCGGCGGCGGCACCGGCCATGACAGGGTGCAGATTGTGGCGGCGCTGATGGCCATCGATGCCGGGCTTGAGCGGCTGCGGCACGCCGTTCTTGAGAAAGGAACGGACGATGATCGTTAAATTTCATCCACGCGGCCGCGGCGGTGGCGCCGGGCCGGTGGACTACCTGCTGGGTAAAGACCGGCAGCGTGAAGGTGCCAGCGTCCTGCAGGGGAAGCCGGAAGAAGTCCGGGAGCTGATTGACGCGTCGCCTTACGTGAAGAAATACACTTCCGGCGTCCTGTCGTTTGCGGAGGCCAATCTGCCTCCCGGACAGCGGGAAAAACTGATGGCCAGCTTCGAGCGGGTTCTGATGCCCGGACTTGATAAAGATCAGTACAGCATTCTGTGGGTGGAGCACGAAGACAAGGGGCGTCTGGAGCTGAACTTTCTGATCCCCAATACAGAGCTGCTGACCGGCAGGCGGCTCCAGCCGTACTACGACCGCGCTGACCGGCCACGCATCGATGCCTGGCAGACCATCGTGAACGGCAGGCTGGGGCTGCACGACCCGAACGCGCCGGAAAACCGCCGGGCGCTGATCACGCCGTCCGGGCTGCCGAAAACGAAGCAGGAGGCCGCAGAAGCCATCACGCGCGGACTGTTGACCCTTGCTTCGTCCGGGGAGCTGAAAACCCGTCAGGACGTCACTGAGGCGCTGGAACGGTCAGGTTTTGAGGTGGTGCGCACCACGAAAAGCAGTATCAGCATTGCCGACCCGGACGGGGGGCGAAACATCCGACTGAAGGGAGCCATCTATGAG
>NZ_QFRV01000156.1:0-4229 GCF_004136805.1 Enterobacter cloacae complex sp. GF14B | reverse complement strand
CAGTTGATCGGCACCGGCGGACGCGATCTTAGCGAGAAGATCGGCGGCCTGATGATGCTCGACGCCATCGACATGCTGGAGGCGGACGACGCTACTCGGGTGATAGCGCTCATCTCCA
This sequence comes from Enterobacter cloacae complex sp. GF14B, assembly GCF_004136805.1. Classification (NCBI taxonomy): domain Bacteria; kingdom Pseudomonadati; phylum Pseudomonadota; class Gammaproteobacteria; order Enterobacterales; family Enterobacteriaceae; genus Enterobacter; species Enterobacter cloacae complex sp. GF14B. Next base: position 4,111 of record NZ_QFRV01000156.1, on the reverse strand, counting down.
AACCGCCAGCACCCGCGGTGGCTGAGAAGGTGCTGGCCCGGGCACGCGCCTGCCGCAAGCCTGTAGTTGTGTGCTTCCTGGGCCGCAACGAACCGCCTGCCGATGAAGACGGTTTGCAGTTTGCTCGTGGCACCAAAGAGGCGGCCCTGAAAGCGGTGCTGCTTACCGGCATTAAAAAAGACGACCTGGATTTACATCCGCTCAACTGGCCGCTGATCGAAGAGGTACGCACCCGCCTGACGTCGCAGCAGAAGTACATTCGCGGCCTGTTCTGCGGCGGCACCCTGTGCGACGAAGCGATGTTTGCCGCGCTGGAGAAGTTTGACGATGTTTACAGCAACATCCAGCCGGACCCGGCCAGGCGTCTGAAAGATATCAGCGTTAGCCAGGCCCACACCTTCCTTGATTTCGGTGACGATGATTTCACCAACGGCAAGCCACACCCAATGATCGACCCGACCAACCGCATCAGCCGCCTGCTACAGGAGGCGCGCGATCCGCAGGTGGGCGTCATCGTGATGGACTTCGTGCTGGGCTTTGGCGCGCACGACGATCCGGTGGGGGTGATGATCGAGGCGATCAAAGAGGCACAGGCGATCGCGAACGCCGACAACCGTCCGTTGGAAATTCTCGGCTACGTGCTCGGCACCGATCAGGATCCGCAGTCGCTGGCGCAGCAGTGCCAGCTGCTGACCGACGCAGGCGTCATCTGGGCCAGCAGCAGCACCAACACCGGATTACTGGCACGCGAATTTGTCTGCAAAGGGGAGAAAGCATAATGACCACTTTATTCAACCAGCCGCTAAACGTCATTAACGTCGGCATTGCGATGTTCAGCGACGACCTCAAAAAGCAGCACGTTCCCGTGACCCAGCTCGACTGGACGCCGCCGGGGCAGGGCAATATGCAGGTTGTTGAAGCGCTCGACCAGCTGGCGGAAAAACCGCTGGCGGAGAAAATTGCCGCCGCAAACAAAATTGCCCTGGAGCGGATTATTCAGTCCCATCCGGTGCTGGTGGGCTATGACCAGGCCATCAACGTGGTGCCGGGCATGACCCGCACGACCATTCTGCACGCCGGTCCGCCAGTTACCTGGGAAAACATGTGCGGTGCGATGAAAGGTGCGGTTACCGGCGCGCTGGTGTTTGAAGGGCTGGCGACGGATCTGGAGGACGCCGCAAGGCTGGCGGCGTCAGGTGACATCACCTTCTCGCCGTGCCACGAGCACGACTGTGTGGGCTCTATGGCGGGCGTCACCTCCGCGTCGATGTTTATGCACATCGTTGAGAACAAAACTTACGGCAACCGCGCCTTCACCAACCTCAGCGAGCAGATGGCGAAGATCCTGCGTATGGGGGCTAATGACCAGAGCGTGATCGAGCGCCTGAACTGGATGCGCGACGTGCTCGGCCCGATGCTGCGCGACGCGATGAAGATTATCGGCGAAATCGACCTGCGCCTGATGCTGGCCCAGGCGCTGCACATGGGCGACGAGTGCCACAACCGCAACAACGCGGGCACCACGCTGCTTATTCAGGCGCTGACGCCGGGGCTGATCCAGGCGGGCTATCCCGTGACGCAGCAGCGTGAAGTGTTCGAGTTTGTCGCCAGCAGCGACTATTTCTCCGGTCCGACGTGGATGGCGATGTGTAAGGCCGCGCTGGATGCTGCCCACGGCATTGAGTACAGCACCGTCGTCACCACCATGGCGCGCAACGGCTACGAGTTCGGCCTGCGCGTTTCTGGCCTGCCGGGGCAGTGGTTCACCGGCCCGGCGCAGCAGGTGATCGGCCCGATGTTCGCGGGCTATAAGCCGGAAGACTCCGGGCTGGATATCGGCGACAGCGCCATCACCGAAACCTACGGCATCGGCGGCTTTGCGATGGCGACGGCCCCGGCAATCGTGGCGCTGGTGGGCGGCACGGTGGAGGAAGCCATCGATTTTTCTCGCCAGATGCGCGAAATCACCCTCGGCGAAAACCCGAACGTCACCATTCCGCTGCTCTCCTTTATGGGGATCCCGACCGCCATCGACATCACGAAGGTTGCGGGCAGCGGCATTCTGCCGGTCATCAATACCGCCATTGCCCACAAGGACGCGGGCATCGGCATGATTGGGGCGGGCATCGTTCACCCGCCGTTTAGCTGTTTTGAAAAGGCGCTGTTGACCTTCCGCGATCGCTACTTTTTATAAGGCATGCATCCATGAAAAACATGAAACTGGAGTGGAAAAGAGGTGACTGGGCAGCTTATTTCGGGTTGATGACCAACAACCTGACCAATTTGCTGACCATGATGGGGCTGCTCATTTTTGTCGTCGGCATCCCGAAGGAGATTGTTTATGGACGCATCGCGCCAGCCTTCGGGCTGGCGGTGCTGGTGGCGAGTCTTTGCTATACGTGGTTTGGCCTGCAAATGGCGCGCGCTACCGGACGAACGGACGTCACCGCGTTGCCGTCCGGCCCGAGCGCGCCGTCGATTTTTACCGTGACCTTCCTGGTCTTAATGCCGGTTTACCAGCAAACTGGCGATGCGGATTTCGCGATTCAGATTGGCCTGGTGTGGTGCTTTGTGGAAGCGATGATCCTCGCGGGCGGTTCCTTCCTGGGGGAAACCATCCGCAAGATGATCCCGCGCACCGTGCTGCTGTCGTGCCTGTCCGGTCTTGGCTTGCTGCTGCTGGCGATGAACCCGATGTTGCAGGCGTTCGAAGCGCCGACCGTGTCGTTTATCGTCCTGCTGCTGATCTTCATTAACTGGTTCGGTAAAAAGCCGATTTTCGCCCGTATCCCGACCGGCCTGCTGCTGTTAATTGCCGGTACTCTACTTGCGTGGATCTCTGGCCTGCAAAGCCCGGATGCCATTAAAGCGTCCATGTCATCCTTCGGCTTTAACCCGCCGGAAGTGCACGTGGACAGCTTTATGCAGGGGCTGCCGCACGCGCTGCCTTATCTGGCGTCCGCCGTACCGCTGGGGCTGGCAAACTACATCTTTGACCTGGAGAACATCGAAAGCGCCCACGCGGCAGGGGATGAATACCCGACCCGCAAGGTAATGCTGGCGAACGGTCTGGCCTCGATGCTCGGCTGCCTGATGGGCAATCCGTTCCCGGTCACGGTCTACGTCGGCCATCCTGGCTGGAAAGCGATGGGCGCCAGCATCGGCTACACCCTGGCGTCCGGCGTGACCATGTTCATCGTGCCGCTGTTCGGGCTGGGGGCCTTTATGCTCGCCATCATACCGATGACCGCCATCGTGCCGATTCTGGTGTTTATCGGCGTCGTCACCGCCAACCAGGTGGTGAGGGAAACCCCGAAAGTGGAGGTGCCCGTTATCTTCATCTGCCTGTTCCCGTGGATCGCCAACTGGGCGCTGACCATGATGAACAGCGTGATGAGCGCCGCGGGGACCAGCGCGGCGAAAATCGGCACAGACGTGCTGCACAGCAAGGGGATCTACTACGAAGGCTTGATGCATCTCGGCAACGGCGCGCCGCTCGCCAGCATGCTCTGGGGCTGTATCGCCATCTTCGCCATTATCAACAAACCGCTGCGCGGGGCCGTCGCCGCCGCAGGAGGCGCGCTGCTGGCGCTGTTTGGCGTGATCCACGCCCCGGTGGTGGGCTTTGCCGAGGGCAGTTCCCTGATGTTTGTCACGGCCTACCTGATGATGGGCGGGATGTTTGTGGTGAAGCATGTGCTGGATACCTCTGTTAATCCCCCTCTCCCTGTGGGAGAGGGCCGGGGTGAGGGCACCAGAACGCACCTTCTAAAGGAAACAAAATGAAAGAGCTTATGGTCGTCGCCATCGGCGGCAACAGCATTATCAAAGACAACGCCAGCCAGTCGATTGAGCATCAGGCGCAGGCGGTCAAAGCGGTGGCTGAGTCGGTGCTCGAAATGCTGGCCTCGGACTATGACATCGTGCTCACCCATGGCAATGGCCCGCAGGTGGGGCTGGATCTGCGCCGCGCCGAAATCGCCCACGAGCGGGAAGGGCTGCCGCTGACCCCGCTGGCAAACTGCGTGGCGGATACCCAGGGCGGCATCGGCTACCTGATCCAGCAGGCGCTCAACAACCGCCTGGCGGCGCGTGGCGAGCAAAAGGCGGT
>NZ_QFRV01000155.1:0-4351 GCF_004136805.1 Enterobacter cloacae complex sp. GF14B | reverse complement strand
ATCACTAGCTCTACTTCCGAGAATTTTCTCTCTGTTACAACTTCACTCGGCTTGCATAGTACATTGGCCTCATATAATGGCTGCCCTTCCCTTTTTGAAATAGCATGCCTCCAATGGCATCATCCCCTACTGATGGATTTACATAAAACACTTGCTTCCAATGAGGAGCCTGCATGGCTGACAACCCCCCTAACACCTCTTTCACCTCTTGAAACACTTCTTTACACTTGTCATCCCATTGCAATGGAACATGCTTTGCCACTTGTTGTAATGGATAAAGGAGTTATGAAGACAATGGAATAAACCATGCCATGTACTTCACTTTGTGTATAAAGGTTGCCAATTGCTTCGTACTCATAGGTGATGGAAGAAGAATAATAGACTTCACCTTATCTGGATCAGCCTCAATGCCATTTTCTGACACCATATGGCCCAATAACTTCACCCTTGGCTGTGCTAGATGACATTTCTTTGGATTTAGTTGTCCTCCACATTCATCATATCGAGCCAATACCATCTGCAGCTTCTCATGGTGTTCAGCCCTACTGCTATAGACACAGAAGTCATCCATAAAAGCTTTAACACAACTACCAATGAATGGTGCCAATACCCAATTTGCTCTCTCTTGATAGAAGGAAGGTCCATTTGACAACCCAAATGGCAATACTGTGTAGCAATAGCAGCCCCATGGCGTAATAAAAGTGGTCTTTGTGCGGTCTTTAAGAGCAATCTTCAATTGAAAATAGCCTGAAAAACCATCACACACACTGTACCTCTCATAACCTGCCACTGAATCCAAGATCTGATCGATGAATGGAAGAGGATATGGGTTCTTCTTAGTGGCTGCGTTTAAGGGTTTAAAATCTATACAAATTCTCCACTTCCCATCCTTCTTTGGACTGACTACAACTGGACTCACCCATTCTGTGGTCTCCACAGGGACTATGAACCCTGCCTTCAATAACTTGTCCACCTCTTCCCGCAAGGCTTCCATTTGCTCTTGACCCATCCTTCTTAGCCTTTGCCGCACTGGCTTAGCACCTTCTTTCAGCTCTATATGCATCTCTTCGCCCTTGAACCCTCTGATCTCTTCATATGAAGTAATGAACAAATCAGGAAAACTAGCCAGCATGTGCAAATATATCTCCTTCTCCATAGCTGAGAGGTCTCCACTAATCATTTGTGTCATCAATTCCTGCTTCTTTGACAATTCAACCTTGGTTTGCATCAGCCCTTCAATCACTTCATAAGGCCCTTCACTTTCATCTTCAACTTCATTCGCAAATGCGACTAAACCAGACTCCTGGATTCCTTTGTCCATCAAAAGAAATGCAACATCAGCATCCTCATCACTGCTGGTAGTGCTATCACTGTCCTCATCTGTCACCGTGGAAGAGTCTTCATCACTAGACTCATCCTCATCTTCATAAAGCTCCTCTAATCGTTTCCTTGTGTCCATATTATAAAGCTTCTTGGTACCTGTCTTTCCATAGAGGCTAATTGTACCATGTCGCCAATCTTGAACAGCTCCCACTGCACGTAACCATGGTCTGCCCAGTATAATAGGATATGCTCCCAACCCTGCTGGCATCACATGAAAATCAACCACTGCCTTTGCATCATATGCCTCCACTTCTAAGCTCTTTACAACACCCAAGCATTTTACTTTTTGATGGTTTGCCAATCTGATCCGGAAACCTGACACCCCAGCCACTGTGAGACCCATCTTCTCAACGCATGAGTGTGTTATGACGCATATTTGGGCTCCGCCATCCACATAACCTTGTCCCAAATTTTTCCTTTTATGCCACACATCTACTATTGGACAAATGTCTAGTAGCTCATCCATTGCCAACACCTTTACTGAACCTCTCTCTGGCTCTTTCTCCATTGGGTTAACCATCCTCTTCCACTGTCGCTTTAGCTTAGGCACCATCTCTATAAGCTGCCCAAAAGTAACATCTGCCTTCCTGCTTGTCAGATCCTCCTTCAAGTCATAGCTTAATTGCCCATCCCCTAGTGGAAAATCTGAAACATGAAACTTTCGACGAGCTCTCCTTTTCCTCTTGGCCTTGACATCCTCGCCTTCATGGCTCTTTCCTTTCTTCTTAATAGGACCTAGGACACTTCTTCCTTCCTTATCCTCTGTGGTCCTCTTCCCAATAGGCATCACTAATGTATCCTCTAGCTTTGATGCCTTCTCCAAGGTGACTACACTTAGCACTTTTGTCTTTCCCTTTTCCTCCTGGGTCAGTCCACTGGTTCCTTCATCTCCCTTAATTTCGATGCCATAATCATTTGACCTAGTTAGCACCTGTCTTGGCAATGGATACATGTCTCCCCCCATCCTTGGTGGCTTATCACATTGCGGGCTGATGTGACCCAACTCTCCACAATTATAACATGTGGGCGTCTGCCTCCAAAACCTACCATTGCTTTGTCCAACACCATTCCTAGGCCTTTCTTCACCTCCTGGCTGATTTGCAAACCTCCCTCGACCTCGATTATTTCCCACTTGACCTAGCATGTTTAGGCTGAGATTCTTCATCAAATCTACCATTTGCCTCATGTCTTGCCTTAGCCCATCATCTTGCACTGCTGTAGTGACCACTGCTGGCATAACCTGAGTAGTAACAGGAACCACTGGTTCGTGATGAACCCCTGACATGCGACCTTGTAAAGATTCTATAGGCTGAAATTCAGACCTCATTGGCAAAGACTCCACCCCTAACTGGCTCATTTTCCTCAACTTCCACTCTTTGTTCCTTGCTACCTCTAGTGCATCTTCATATGTCCTAGGCTTCTTTAGCTCCACTCTCCAACGTATATTCTCCCAAAGACCAGCCAAGAACCTGTCCTTCTTCATCATGTCAGGCGGGGGTACCTGTGGTGCTAAGGCCTTGCACATCCGCTCCCATGCCAATGAAAACTTACGTACGTACGCATCTACTGGCTCACCTTCCTTTTGCACCAAACCTTGTACTTCTTGCCACACTTTGTCAGGATCTTCTATCTTCACAAACTCCACTTCCAACCCATGCCTTAGATTGTCCCAACTCAATCTTACAGGTGGATCTGCTGCACGCAACTCCTCTTCAAATGTTTTGGACCAGACTCGTGCATCACTCTTCAAACAAATTTGGAGAAGACGTAACATCTGCGCAGGGTCATGAATCTGGTTGCTAATGCAGGCAACCTCCATCTTTTCCAAAAAATCTTCCACATCTTCATCACTTCTTCCATGAAATTCCGGATAAGAGAAGGCCATGGCTACCCAAGTTTTGATGCTTTGAGAACCCCTTCTAACACACGTGCAAGAACCCAAAACTTTTACTGACTCAATTCCCAGAAACTTCAATGGAGCTCAACTTTAGATAAGGACAAACACATGCACATCAAATGAGTTTTCATAGTTAATCATCGGAATTACAACAGGCAAAGGACATTCCAGGATCTCTCTTAATCTTCTTGGCCCAAACATAAAGACTATGCGCTGCTGGAAAAAAATCTTCCTGGACACATGAACATTTATCTGGATTCTTTGAGTTAAATGAAAAGGAGTGAATTGAGGGCCATTTTGATCATCCATTAAAGCCAACCATGAAGCTCCCAAGAAGGCACACCTGACTCAACCTCTGATTTTGCCAAAATTTCAGCAGCATAACAGCATAAATGGCTCAAAATACCAAAAAACCAGCCATCATAACTTGGGAAAATTTCGACAGAGTTTCCCCAGAAGTAGAGCAGTAGGAACCCAAAATATAGACTGTCTATGTATGCATAAACTGTCAACAATAGAACCCGAGCATCAAGTAGGACTCACTAGTACATAGCCTATGGCGAGGTCACAAAAAGGGTGCTCCAGCTACCTGTATCACCGAAAGGATCTCCACATTTGAGAATCCCCCAGCTCAATAAAAACCTCACGCTATCGACCCTCACACGAAGGCTAATGCAAATCGCATATAGTCAAGTCTCAGAAATGACTATCTTCCAGACCAAGTCTCAGAAATGGCTGGGACTGCCAAATACAACCAAGTATGGCTCCACAAATGCGTACAATGGCAGTTTCCACAAGTAACGTACAATCCAGTAGACAATGCGCTCAAATAGGCGCCAAGTGATGCATACCCACAACAACTGCAAGTGACATCACTGCTACTATATCACTGTACTCCAGCTACTTGTACCTGTGTGAATCACCTGCTCCTGTACCTATCCCTGTAACCTGTAACCTGTAATCTGCAACCTGCAACCTGTAACCCCGAATCTCGAAGCTTGAAGCTCGACGCAGAAGGTACTCGAAGAAGATCCTCCGTGGGGGCGCCAAAAGAATGTGAGCGGGATGAAA
>NZ_QFRV01000154.1:0-4436 GCF_004136805.1 Enterobacter cloacae complex sp. GF14B | reverse complement strand
CAATTGGGGTGAACATCTCCGGAGTGTCATGTGGTGCAGCCCGCGACCCATTGACCTCGCTCAATTGGAGGTTACCGAGCCAAAATTGAGTCGAACTATAAGAAGACGTCAAAACCGAGAGTTAGCACAACAACAAAAAGAGGCAGAACTAAAAGAAAGGTCTCTGTCAGGACAAGAGCCTGCTGACTTACATACGGCTCCTGAACATTTTAAATCTTATACCACGGGGGAGCGAAAGGTTATGTATGCTAAAGCCCTACGAATACCTACCAATGAAAGCAGTGGAGTCTATGATGGTCCAACGGTAGTTAAAGAGATAGAATTAGCAGAACCAGGTGAGGAGTCTAAACCAGTCTTTATTGCTCAAGACCTTACCGAAACTGAAGAGGCTGTACTTAAGGAGCTCCTCAAGGAATACAAGGATATCTTTGCTTGGACATATCATGACATGAAGGGCGCTCCACCTTCTGTGGTGCAACATACAATTCCCATGATCAACACTGCTAAACCCATCCAGCAACGACCCTATCCAATGAATCCTAAGTACGCCAAAATTGTACAAGAGGAGATTGAAAAACTTATCCAATGTGGATTCATATACCCTATTGAGCACTCAGAATGGGTTTCTCCAATAGTCATTGTGCCAAAAAAGAATGGGAAACTAAGAGTGTGCGTGGACCTCAAGAAAGTTAATGCAGCTACTAGGAGAGATCATTATCCCTTGCCATATTCAGAACATGTGCTTGAAAGAGTTGCGGGCAAGGAAGCTTATAGCTTTTTAGATGGGTACTCTGGTTACAATCAAATCACAATTGCATTAGAGGACCAAGCTAAAACTGCTTTTATCACAGAATTTGGAGTGTTTGCATTTTGTGTTATGGCTTTTGGCTTAACCAATGCCCCTGCTACCTTCCAAAGATTGATAAACACTGCTTTTGGGGAATATTTGAGGGAGTTTTGTGAAGCTTTCTTAGACGACTTTTGTGTTTATTCTTCTTGAAAAGAACATCTATCATGTTTACAAAAATTGTTTGAAAAGTGCTTATTGTATCGCATCTCATTAAACCCTTTCAAATGCCAATTTTGAGTTAAATATGGAGTAATTTTAGGACATATAGTGTCCAAAAATGAGATTTCCACAAATGAGAGCAAAATTAAAGCCATTTCCAATTTTCCACCACTTACAAACTATAAAGGAGTTCAAAGGTTCATGGGCCATGTTAGTTATTACCGATGGTTGATTTTAAACTTTGCCGAGATAGCTCATCCTTTGTATAAGCTTTTTATTGAGTTCCAATGGACTGCGGAACCATGCTTATGAGTCATTGAAAAAGACCTTGACTAGCGCTCCTATCCTACGAGTGCCCGATTGGAATGTAATTTTCCATGTGCATATTGATGCATCAAACTTTAAATCAAATGAAGCTTCTTGCTCTTCATTTAGTTCCTATACGCAAATAGAAGCTTCGACACAACCTCCACCTACCATTGTACATATCCATACAAACAAGAAAGAATTTGCACCTCCCGTTGTAAGTTCACCACCTACAACAATGTTGCAAATAAAATCATGGGAGAGTACCTTACCACCCTTGCAACTCGATGAGGCACCTAAGGTAATATAAAACTACTGGAAAAAATCCCCACCTATTACCAACTGGAACAATTGGTTTCAAAGGGTAACAAGCTCATTCCAAACGGTATGATCTACCCAAGGAAGGGGGGAGTGTTTGCTGACAGTCATCATTCACTCACTCCCCTCTCAACCTTCCTCCCTGACCTCTCAATTTCCAATCTTAGGGAATGTATATATAAAGCCTTATACTCACAAAAAACAAAAAATAGTAAAGAGCAAGAGCAATTAGCAAACGAGTATGCACAATAAAAGTCAAAACATTGACCAGACCTACACATTCACATCCGGTACACTGAAACAGAAACCTATGTTATCAACCACCTTTGATCCTCATCACTTGAGTGATGGAGGGTAGGTAAGATTAGTACGATAGGAGTGTTTCTGTTTTAGAGTTGAGTGATTACCAAGATTCTTTTTTCCCACTGATGTGCCTCCTAGAGGTATTCTTTGTGTTTCCTAGTGTGTACAAGAGCGTGTTGCTATTGTTAGGATTTGGACCTTCATGGAATCTTTATCTCGACTCACTCTTCAAATCAAGCGCGACCATCAACACAAACAGGTGTTTCTTGTCCATTAGCATTGCCCCTTATCTTTTTTGCATCCATGTTTGTCTGCTTTGATTGTGATTGGTAGCATAATATTCAGTGCATTTGCTTAGTATCAAACATTTAATTCAATGTAATTTTTTGTCATAATCACTTGTCTAGGTTTAAAAATCAAGCAGTCTGACTAAGCTAGTTTGACCAAGTTAGGCGTTAGAGATCTTCTCTTAATACCATGGGGAATGCCTTCCTAATAATCAATGGTTACTTAGGTTCTTAATCCGATTTAAGCAGCATTGTGTGAAATGTACTAGGGCTTTCTAGTGGGCTTAGTCCCTATTGACCTTTAGCTTAAGTATTATAGAGGGAGTTTACTAGTGTGATGAGCCTAGGGAGGGTAACAGTGTTATATGACCCCCCAAAGTTACAAAATTAAAATGCTGAAAACGAACAAATAAAAAATCAAAGTGCCACAATGTAAAATCTTAAGCTGGAAGAGAAATCTCAGCTTGATTTGGTACTTCACTCACATGTATCGCCTATGGTACTAGAGCCCTAGAGGTTCCCAGTGTGGGCGCTTTTCCTTGAAAAGCAAAAAACCCAAGGCATACAAAATAAGCACACACATCAAAATTGAATCACTGTGAAAAGACTTTGGGGGGTCAAAGAAAAGGTAATCAGTCAGGCGATGATTTCATGAGAAATTCCTTTTATCGTAGCTTAACTACAAGGTCTTCTAGGTATAGCCTCTAGTCAGCCCTCGAACATGAAATACTTGGCTCTCGCGATTAAACAACTTAATTGACCAGAGAAAATTAAGAAGCTTACCCATGGTATTAATATTCGATCTCTAGTGCCTTTCGACCGTCAAATTAGCGACCCCAGACTTGTTTAATTTTTTACCTTTACATCTGTTTATGCATTTGATTACATTGCAATTTAATGTTCATTGCTAACAAATTGTTTGACCAATCAATTTGTCTACCTAAAACTGCATATGCTTTTTAAGAGAATGCAATTACTGTGCCAATGTTGTTTGATTTTGCAGTGACTGAAGAAGGCTAAGGACATTCATCTCAAATGCTCTTCCACCTCGACGAACGAGCTTCAACTCAATAGCTTCCGAGGACGGAATCTACATCAGGAAGGGGGGCATGTTAACCCTCACGGCTCACGGACACCCCATCACCTACGACGGACGTGTATTATGTATTTGGTAGAGTCAGGTACCGGGCTTGTCGGTCCAATAGGAAAAGGGTAAGAGTGATCGCCGATGAGAGGCGCACTCTAACTGGGACATTCAAGGGATTAGTTGGCTAAGCATGGGCGCCCAAGTGTGAATGGGGTGAGCTCATATAAAAGCCAACTAAACCTAAAATTCACTCATTCTCTCATTTGTGCAATTGAAGAGTGCTCTTGCTCCATCTCCATCTTCTTCTTCTTCACCTCCTTGTGTGTGTGTGTGTGTGTGTGAGAGAGAGAGAGAGAGAGGGAGAGTGTGTGTGCGATCGAGCATTACGAAGGCACGACGGCAGCGAAGCGGTTGAGCGCGGCACGACTGCAGCTTCTTCTTCATCGCGGCGAGGAATCCACCACGAAGGCGAGCGTAGAGCGGTGAGTGACACACCCTTTGTTTTCTTGAGCTTGCTAGTTTAGGCTTGTTGTGTGCTTGGAGCCGTTTGTGGCTCGCACACGGTGTATTGGCAAGTTCCTTGCATTGACATGTGCGACAGACGCGCACACTCATTCGTAGGCAAAAATTCTTTTAGAAATATAGCCTCAAAGGCTGCCCAACTCTGTGGTATAATATTCTTCTCCTTGAGAGACATCCACCATTTGTAGGCCTTGCCTTCCAGAGTTAAGCTCGTTTGCAGAGCTCTGACTGCATCCGGAGTACGCCGTAATGCGTGAATTCCATCCCACTTGCTGAGAAAGATATTCATTGCATCATTTATTGCAGTCTCGGTCATCTCCCTTAAAGACTGGTGGTTTAAAGTTCTTTAACAAATCATCCACCTCATTGGCAGTGAGAGTATGCAATGTATCAGTAGTTGGGCCTTGCCCTTGTGTGTCAACGTGCTCATGCATGTGGTTGTCAGCAGGACTCTTAGACTGCTGATGCATTAATTGAATTACTAATGTGGATAGTTTGGTAACATTTTCATTTAAAGCTTTAAAATTTTCATCCATGACTGTCATGCGTGTCTGAAGTGCACGAAATTTTTGAATATCAAGCAATTCATAAGTATCTTCTCTTG